>CAYPYA010000164.1:0-2183 GCA_964414775.1 uncultured Ruminococcus sp.
CGGCATCCAGAAGCCGGTTCTGGTATCGGGAACGGACGGCGTCGGAACGAAGCTGAAGATCGCGTTCCTGATGGACAAGCATGACACGGTCGGCATCGACTGCGTGGCGATGTGCGTCAACGACGTCATCTGCTGCGGTGCGAAGCCGCTGTTCTTTTTGGATTATATCGCCTGCGGAAAGAACGTTCCCGAAAAGATCGCCTCCATCGTCTCCGGCGTTGCGGAGGGCTGCGTACAGTCCGGCTCGGCGCTGATCGGCGGTGAGACCGCGGAAATGCCGGGCTTCTACCCCGTCGATGAATACGATCTTGCGGGCTTCTCGGTCGGCGTTGTGGACCGGGACAAGGTGATCGACCGCAATCGGATGCAGGAGGGTGACGTCATCATCGCCTTGCCGTCCTCCGGCGTTCATTCCAACGGTTTCTCCCTGGTACGCAAGGTGTTTTCCATCGGAAGCAGCGATATTCACCGCACCTATGACGAATTGGACGGTCGGGAGCTGGGAGAAGTCCTGCTGACCCCGACCAAGATCTACGTCAAGCCGGTGCTGGCTTTATTGGAGCAGGTCACGGTCAAAGGCATCTCTCACATCACGGGCGGCGGGTTTTACGAAAATATCCCGCGTTCGTTTGCGAAGGGGTATTCCGCCAAGATCGAAAAGAACGCGGTCAAGGTGCTTCCCATTTTCTCGCTGATCGCAAAAGAGGGAAAGATCTCGGAACGCGATATGTTCAACACGTTCAACATGGGCGTCGGAATGAGCATAACGGTCGCAAAGCAGGACGCGGACAAGGCGCTTCACATTTTGCGGGATGCGGGCGAAAACGCCTACATCATCGGTGAAGTGATCCGTTCCGACGAGGGCGTTCTCTTATGCTGAAAACGCGTATCGCCGTTCTGGTGTCCGGAGGCGGAACGAACTTACAGGCGTTGCTGGACGCGCAAAGCAGCGGCGCGCTGCATTCCGGAGCGATCGAGATCGTCATTTCCAACAAGCCGAACGTCTATGCGCTGGAACGCGCAAGGAACGCCGGTGTGGAAACGGCGGTTTTGTGCCGCAAGCAATTGGGGCAGCAGGCGTTTGAAGAACAGCTTTGCGCGCTGCTTGCGGAGAAAAGCATCGATCTGATCATTTTAGCCGGCTTCCTGTGCATTTTGTCGGAGCGCTTTGTGAAGAAATACCCGCGCCGTATTCTCAATATCCACCCTTCCCTGATCCCCGCATTCTGCGGACAGGGATTTTACGGCTTGAAGGTACACGAAGCGGCGTTGGAGCGCGGCGTCAAGCTGACGGGAGCGACCGTGCATTTTGTCAATGAGATCCCGGACGGCGGAGAGATCCTGCTGCAGAAAGCCGTTCCGGTCCCGGACGGTGTGACGCCCGAGGAATTGCAGAAGCTGGTGATGGAGCAGGCGGAGTGGAAATTGCTGCCCGCCGCAGCGGAATTGGTTTCCGCAGAGCTTTTGAGAGTAAGAAAATCACCCGAAAGGAATGTTCATAAGGCATGAACGTTATGGTCATCGGCGGCGGCGGACGTGAACACGCCGTCATCAAAAAATTAAAAGGGCTTCCCGAAATCGACGCGCTTTACGCGCTTCCGGGAAACGGCGGGATCGCCATGGACGCGACCTGCGTTCCGATCGGAGCAAAGGATATCCCCGCCATCGTTTCGTTTGCGAAAGAGAAGAACATCGACTTTGCGGTCGTAACGCCGGACGATCCGCTGGTGCTGGGCTGTGTGGACGCGCTGGAGGAGATCGGCGTTCGCTGCTTCGGTCCGAACAAGAAAGCGGCGATCATCGAGGGCAGCAAGGTCTTTTCCAAACAGTTGATGAAGAAATACGGGATCCCGACCGCTCGCTACGAGGTGTTTGAAAAGGCGGAGGACGCGCTTGCCTATCTGCAAAACGCCCCTCTTCCGACCGTGATCAAAGCCGACGGGCTTGCACTCGGAAAGGGCGTTCTGATCGCGCAGACGCGGGACGAAGCGTTTGCCGCCGTCCGCTCCATCATGCAGGAGCATATTTTCGGGGAATCGGGGAACCGCATCATCATCGAAGAATTTCTGACAGGACCCGAAATTTCCGTTCTGGCGTTTACCGACGGCAAAACGGTCAAGCCCATGGTATCCTCTATGGATCACAAGCGCGCCCATGACGGCGACGAGGGACTGAACACCGGC
>CAYPYA010000165.1:0-4351 GCA_964414775.1 uncultured Ruminococcus sp.
ACCAGAACGATCCCGCCGAGGATCGGCAGAGCGGCATTGATGGAATCGATGCCGGACAGATGGTGAATGATCGCGTTGATCGGCAGGCAAAGCAGGACCGTCGCCAGAATACCGATCACGCCCGCGCATAGGCCGACCAGAAGCGTTTCAGCATTGAACACACGGGAAATGTCGTGCTTGGACGCGCCGATGGCACGCAGGATGCCGATCTCCTTGGTACGCTCCAAAACGGAGATATAGGTGATGATCCCGATCATGATGGAGGAGACCACCAGCGAAATGGAGACGAATGCGATCAGAACGTAGGAGATGGCGTCGATGATGGTGGTGACGGAGGACATCATCAGCCCGACCAGGTCGGTAAAGGTGATCTGCTGTTTTTCGTCCTTCCCGTCGTTATAGGTATCGATGAACGCGGTGACACGGTCCTTGGACGCGAAGTCCTTGACGTACAGGGAGATGCTCGCGGGGGCGTCGAGATCGACAAAGCCGAGATCGACGGTCCGCTTGTCATAGGTGGTTTCGGAGAACATGGACGGCAGATATTTTTTATACAGGGACAGCTTTTGCGCGTCCGTCAGATCTTTGTAGGAGGAATCGAACAGCTCGACCAGCTGTGCGGTGGTGTACTGCTGCAGCAATTCCTCCATGCTCTGGCGGGTAAGCTGTACGGTCAGGATCGCTTCCGCGAGCTGCAATTGCTGTTCGGCGGGCAGGGCGGAAAACATCTGCTGAACGGCGGCCTGCTGCTCCGGCGTCATGGTGTCGGGGTTCAGCTGACCGGATTCGGTCAGCATTCGGACCAGATCGTTCGCGTTCATGGCGGCAAACTGCTCCGCGTACTGCGCGTATTGGTCGCCCATGACCGTTTGCAGGATGCTCAGGAGCAGCGGCTTGAAGGATTCCGCGTCGGCTTCGGCAAGCTCCGTGTAATGCTCCGAAACGAAGGTATAGATCTCCTCGGGGGACATCAAAGCAAGCTGTGCTTTTGCCAGTTCGGAAACGGAAGCGGAGAGCAATTGCAGCATGATATCCGCTTTTTCCTTATCGCGGTCCTTGATCCAGCTTTCAAACTGCGCGATCTTTTGCTCGTCCGTCAGGCCGTCGAACCGTCCGTCGTCATACGGCAGACCCGACAGAACGTCGATATCCGGTGTTTGCTCGGTCTGCTGGCGGGCGACGTCCGATTGCTGAACCAATTGTATCAGTTCGCGGGAAAGCGCGCTGTCATAGGCGATGGTGCCGCTCATCATGGACGCGGAAACGGCGTCCGGCTTTTTGCGTAAGATCGCGGAGATGCGCACCGGGATGCCGTGCTCCTTTGCGAACGCTTGCTGATCGTAGCCGTCCGACAGGCGCACGTCCTCCCAGATCGGGTAGGAAACGCCGTCCTTTTCATAGGTCTTATCCGTTCGGACATAGAAATCGCTGTTGGGCACGATGTAGAAGGTCATGCCCACAAAGTCGTCATAGGTGTAATCGCCGTATTGCAGGTCGGGCTGATTGCCGGAAAGCACCTGTTTGACCGCGTCGCCCAGCAGGGACTGATCCTCCAGACCGAGCGCGTACAGCATCAGGTTGGTCACGCTGTTGTTTTCGCTGACCACCAGCATGACCTCATGCGGGTCGGACGTCCAGCTGCCGGCGATCACGTCGTACTGGGACTGCAACAGCTCCCGGTTATCCAGCATTTCGCGGAAAACGTTCATGGTCGTCGCGGACTGGCTGGCGTACAGGGAATTGGCGGAGCTCATCATGTCCACCATGCCCGAGATCTCGGGTCCCATGCTGTCCAAGAGCGTGGTGGGGTTGATGCGCGTTTTTCCGTCCTCGGAATAGATCTGCATATTGAAGTTGTAGGTATAGCGGATATCCGACAGCGCACCGTCCAGATCGGCCTTATGTTCCTCCAGATAGGCTTTGAATGAGGTCAGGTCGTTGGTGGTGGTGGACATCATGGCGCTCAGCATGTTCACCATGGAGTCGTCGACGTACAGTTTTCCGTCCTCTGCCTGTCGGTCGGAATTCTCCTGTGCGGTGACCATGGCGCTGAAGATGCTGCTGTAATCCTGCGTTTCCTGCGCCAGCGTGATCGGATAGGAGGACAACGCGTCCTCCTGCACGTCCCGGATGAAAGCACTGATGCCGGAGGAGAGGGACAGGATCAGCGCGATGCCGATGATGCCGATGCTTCCGGCAAAGGAGGTCAGAAACGTCCGCGCCTTTTTGGTCATCAGGTTGTTGAGCGAGAGCGAAAACGCGGTCTTGAGGGAAAGCGGTCTCTTCTTCTTTTTCGGCTTCTCCGTCGGCACGGACGCCTGCTTTGCGTCATAGGGGGAGGAATCGTCCACAACGCGTCCGTCATGCAGACGGATGATGCGGGTGGAGTAGGTCTGCGCAAGCTCGGGGTTATGCGTGACCATAATGACCAGTCGGTCGGATGCGATCTGACGCAGGATCTCCATGATCTGCACGGAGGTCTCGCTGTCCAAAGCACCGGTCGGTTCGTCCGCCAGCAGGATCTCCGGATCGTTGACGATGGCGCGGGCGATGGCGACACGCTGCATCTGTCCGCCGGACATCTGGTTGGGTTTTTTGTGCAGCTGATCGCCCAAGCCGACCTTTTCCAGTGCCTCGGTCGCACGGCGGACGCGCTCCGCCTTGGAAACGCCGGAGATGGTCAGCGCCAGCTCGACGTTGGTCAGCACCGTCTGGTGCGGGATGAGGTTATAGCTTTGGAAAACAAAGCCGATGGAATGATTGCGGTAGGTGTCCCAATCCGCGTCCCTGAAGGACTTGGTGGAACGCCCGTTGATGAGCAGATCGCCGGTCGTGTAGCGGTCCAGCCCGCCGATGATGTTTAACAGCGTGGTCTTTCCGCAGCCGGACTGCCCTAAAATGGAAACGAATTCGTTGGCGCGGAAGGCGACGCTGATCCCCTTTAGCGCGGGAACGGCGGTATTTCCGACGACGTAATCCTTTTTGATATCGTTCAGAACAAGCATGATGGAGCCTACTTTCACAACTATAGTCTGATTCCTGTCCAGTATAATTCAGTATAAAAGATAAAAATGGCAAATCGGTTTCCAATTTTGCATGGAAATATGAATTTTTGAAGGATCGACGCGTTTTGCTTGCTTTTCCCATTTTACTGTGCTATACTCAAGTCTGTAAAATAAATTTATTACAGAAAACCTAAAAAACAAGTTTTTTAGGTTGAAAGTTTTGCGTTTGCCGGTCAAACTACGACCGGCATTCGCCTACGGCGAACCACGCAAAAGCTTTACGCGTTCGACAAAAAAAGGAATGTTTATCATCATGCTCTTGCGGTACGACTTACATGTTCATTCCTCGCAGGTGTCGCCCTGCGCGCACCTTTCCGCCGAGGACATGGTACGTCGGTACAGGGACGCGGGATACGCGGGCTTTGTCCTGACCGACCATTACAACAGGCACTATATGGACAGGTTTTGCCTTGCAGGGTGGGAGCAAAAAGCGGAATTTTTCCTGTCCGGTTACCGTTCGGCGCGTTCGGTCGGAGAGGAGATCGGGTTTACGGTCCTGCTCGGCATGGAGCTGCAGCTGGACGGGTCGGCAAACGAATATCTGCTGTACGGGTTGACGGAAGCGTTTCTGAAGGCACATCCGTCGCTGTATGAAATGGGTGAGGCTGCCTTGCGTGCGCTTTGCGATGAGAACGGCATTCTGATCGTACAGGCGCATCCGTTCCGTCCGAACATGACCCGCGCGGCGAACGCATTTCTGGACGGGATAGAGGTATTCAACGCCAATCCGCGCCATGATTCGCACAACGACATGGCGTTGGAGTATGCGATGCAGCACGGTCTTTTGCAAACGTCCGGCTCGGACGCGCATGAGCCGGAGGACGTCGGATACGGCGGCATTCTCGTTTCGGAATCCATTGGGACGGTGGAGCAGTTGGTCTCCGTTTTGAAAAGCGGAGCGTACCGTTTGATCAAAAACAGTAGCCAATTGTAAAACTGCGTTTTACAATTGGAAATCCCGCGCGGCGGGGACACGCGCGCTGATCGCCGCTCGTCAAAATCAGAGATTTCGCCGGCTCCCCTCGGCGCGCGGACTCGCATAGCTCGTCTGAAAGGTGTTTTTTCGTCGGCAAAGCCACCGAAAAAACGGATTTTATTGTAATGGTAAGTTGCTGACTTTCTACAATCGGCTATCAAAAACAGGTAAAGGAGATAGATGTTGATGAGCAAAAAAACAAGAAAAGGCTGTCTGTTGGGCTGCGCGGCGCTGGCGGCGCTTTTGCTGCCGTACAAAAAGGAGGAGACCGAAAACGGCTCGAAATGGACCGCGTACCTGTACGATTGCG
>CAYPYA010000166.1:0-4801 GCA_964414775.1 uncultured Ruminococcus sp.
CCGCTCGCGGAGATCGCGACCAGAATATCGTTTGCGCAATACCCGTATTCCGTTTTCAGAACGTCCGACAGGCTGTTCGGATCGTCCTCCGCGCCCTCGTGCGGATGCACGATCGCGTCGTAGCCGCCCGCCATCAGACCGATCACACGGTCTGTCAGACCGAACGTCGGGGGGATCTCCGAAGCGTCCACCACACCCAGCCGACCGGATGTGCCCGCTCCGCAATAGAAGATCCTGCCATCTTTTTTCAGGGACTGCGCCAGCAGCTCGATCGCTTCCGCCACCTGTTCCAGACAAGCCTCCACCGCTTTTGCGACCGTCTGATCCTCCCGGTTGATGCATCGCGCGATCTCCAGAGCGCTCATGCGGTCGATGTGTTCGGTATTTGGATTGTTTTGTTCCGTTGTCAGTCCGCCGAAATCCGCCATATATTCTGAAACCCTTTCGATCAAGCAAATAAAGTGAAATATTCGAAACTTGTTTTTTCTTCTTTCACTATATCATAATACACCCTTTTTGTCAATCGTTTTGCACAATCATTTTCGGAAAAATCGATTAAAACCCGTTGACAAAAAAATCCGGATATGGTACTATTATACAAGGGAAAAAGCAGGAGCAAGCGACGAGCGTCGGCATGGCCGGGAAAGGTATCATCATGACGGTAAAAAAAGAATGTATCAGCGTAATGGTTCCCTGCTACAATGAGGAAGAAGCGCTTCCGCTGTTTCGTGAGGAGATCTGCCGCGTGATGGAGCAAATGGCGGAATACGCGTTTGAAGTGATCCTTGTGGACGACGGTTCAAAGGACAACACGCTCGCGCTGATGCGGACATTCGCTTCGGAGGACAGCCGTTTCCGCTATGTTTCGTTCACCCGCAACTTCGGGAAGGAAGCGGCGATGTATGCGGCGCTGCAGGCGTCAAAGGGAGATTACGTCGTATATATGGACGCCGACCTGCAGGACCCGCCGTCCTTGCTTGCGCGCATGATGGCGCTTTTGAAGGAAAAAGGCTGCGACAGCGTCGGGACGAGGCGCTCCTCCCGCAAGGGCGAACCGCCGATCCGCAGCTTCTTTGCCAATCTGTTTTATAAAATGATCAATCACATTTCCGACGTACAGCTGATTCCCGCCGCGCGCGATTATCGGCTGATGACGCGCCGGATGGCGGATTCCGTCCTGTCCCTTTGCGAATACAACCGTTTTTCCAAGGGGATCTTTGAGTGGGTCGGGTATCAGACGGAATGGATCTCCTATGAAAACGTGGAGCGTGCCGCGGGAAAAACGAAATTCTCGTTCTGGAAGCTGTTCAAGTACTCGTTGGAATGCATCATCGCGTTTTCCACCGCGCCGCTGTCGATCGCTTCGTTCATGGGGATCTTGTTCTGCGGCGTGTCTCTTGTCGGCATTCTGGTGATCATCATTCGTGCGCTGCTGGGCGTTTCGTCCGCGTTCGGGTGGGCGTCGATGATGTGCGTGATCTTGTTTGTCGGCGGGGCGTTGGAGTTTTCCATCGGGATCCTGGGCGGCTATCTGTCAAAGACCTATCTGGAGTCCAAACGCCGTCCGATTTATCTGACGAAGGAAACGGAACAATCCGTTCAGACGAAAGCGGGGCAGACCGATGTTCGGGAAGAAGAAAAAGGATAAGCCGCCGCGGAACACGGACAGTCCCGAATTCCGCCTTTGGATGGCGCAGAAGCTGGACGGAAAGAGTCTGCGCTACATTCTGGAGCGCGGCGAGGACGGGACGGAACGCGTGATCGCGAAGGGCGGCGTGCTGGGCAATTTTGAGGGGACGTTTTCCGTGATCAGCGGGGACAAGACCTTGTTCTGCACCACGTCGTCGGAGCTGCACGCATGGGAATTCCTGTCCCTGGAGGGCGCGACGCTGACAGGCTTTGACCGGACGACGGGGAAGGAACGGACCATTCTCGCGTATTACAAGTACTACCGCGACTGACCATTATTACGAAAATATTGAAAATACATACTTTTACGTGACAAAAACGGAGGAACATGTTATGGATCGGAAATTGCGAATCGGTATCATCGGATGCGGCGGGATCGCCAACGGAAAGCATCTGCCGGGGCTGAAGTCCTGTGCGGACCTTGCGGAGATGGTATATTTCTGCGATCTGGTGAAGGAGCGTGCGGAAAAGGCGGCAAAGGACTACGGAACGCCGGATGCGAAGGTCTGCACGGACTACAAGGAGCTGCTTGCCGACAAGAGCATCGACGTGGTTCACGTCTGCACCCCCAACCGTTCCCACAGCTTCATCACCGTGGACGCGCTGGAAGCGGGCAAGCACGTCATGTGCGAAAAACCCATGGCGATCAACGCCGAGGAAGCGCAGAAGATGCTGGACGCGGCAAAGCGCACCGGCAAAAAACTGACCATCGGATATCAGAACCGTCAGCGTCCCGACGCGCTGTATGTCAAGCAGGAATGCGAGAACGGAACGCTGGGCGAGATCTATTACGCGAAAGCGACCGCATTGCGGCGCAGAGCCGTCCCGACGTGGGGCGTGTTCATGAACGAGTACGAGCAGGGCGGCGGACCGCTGATCGACATCGGTACGCACGCGCTGGATCTGACGCTTTGGTGCATGAACAACTATCAGCCGAAGTACTGTGTGGGCACGGTCTATCATAAGCTGGGCGAGAAGTTCCCGACGGGCAACGCCTGGGGCGACTGGGGTCCGGGCGATCTGACCGTCGAGGACAGCGCGTTCGGCTTCATCGTGATGGAAAACGGGGCGACCGTGATGCTGGAATCCAGCTGGGCGCTGAATATGCTGGATCCCCGCGAGGCGATCACCACGCTGTGCGGCACGGACGGCGGCGCGGATATGCTGGACGGCGTGCGCATCAACGGCATCCGCAACGGCAGACAGTACGTCCTGAAGCCCGACCTGAACGCGGGCGGCGTGGACTTTTACGAGGGCGCGGGCAACGGAAAGCCGCATGAGAAGGAAGCACGCGCTTGGCTGAACGCGGTCATCAATGATACCGATCCGTTCGTTCTGCCGGAGCAGGCGTTGGTGGTCAGCCGGATTCTGGAAGGCATCTATATTTCCGCCAAGACCGGTAAGCCGTATTATTTCAACTAAGGAGAGAGACGCATCATGAAATTAGGCGTTATCACCGTTTTATTCGGAGATCAGCCGCTGGATCAGGCGCTTGCCTATCTGAAAAGCATCGGGATCGAGGAGCTTGAGATCGGCGCGGGCGGTTATCCGGGCAAGGCGCATTGCGACCCCGAGATCCTGCTGAAGGATGAAGCGAAGCTTGCGCAGTTCCGCGAAACGATCGAACGCTACGGCATGCCGATCAACTGCTTCGGCTGCCACGGCAACCCGGTGCATCCCGATGAAAAAATGCGGGAACGCTTCCGTTCGGACTTCCGGAACGCCATTCTGTTGGCGGAAAAGCTGGGCATCCGCAAGATCATCGGATTTTCCGGCTGTCCGGGCGACTGCGAGGAATCCAAGAATCCGAACTGGGTGACCTGCCCCTGGCCGACGGAGTATTACGACGTTTTGCAGTGGCAATGGGAAAAGGTTTTGGTCCCGTACTGGAAAGAGGAAGTCAAGTTTGCGGAAGCGCACGGGATCGAGAAGATCGCGTTCGAGATGCACCCCGGCTTCTGCGTGTACAATCCGGAAACGCTGCTGCGCTTGCGCAGCGAGGTGGGGAGCAACCTGATCGGCGCGAATCTGGACCCGTCCCATCTGATCTGGCAGGGCATCGATCCGGTCGCGGCGGTGCGCGCGCTGGGAAGCGCGATCTATCACGTTCACGCCAAAGATACCAAGGTCGATAAGCTCAACGTCGCGGTCAACGGCGTTCTGGACACCAAGCCGTATGCGGACGAATTGCACCGCGCATGGGTGTTCCGTTCCGTGGGGTACGGAAACGATATGCAGTATTGGCGGGATTTCATCAGCAATCTGCGGCTGGTGGGATATGACGATGTGCTGTCGATCGAGCATGAGGACAGCATTATGACCAACCGCGAGGGGCTGGAGAAAGCGGCTTCGTTCCTGAAGGACGCGATCATCCGCGAGCCCAAGCCGACCGGTATGTGGTGGGTGTAACCCCGTCGGATATAAAAAATGTGTAGAAAAGAACTTCTTTTCTGCACATTTTTCTTTTTCATACGGCAGACAAACGACGTTTGCTTGACTGTGAAAGTCATCTCTCCCGCAGCAGGCGCAGGGCGGTCTCCACCGTCTCGGCGGGGAAGCCGTTGTTGTCCAGTCGGAGGTCACAGGCGGAAAGGTAGAGCGGAAGCCGTTCGCGGTACAGCGCTTCGACCGCCTGTGGGGAGGAGGACAGGGGACGTCCGTTCCGCGGGAGACGGTTCAGGTCGCGCTCCAAAAAAAGTACGACTCCGTTCTGCCGCAGCAAAGGGATATTTTCTTTTTGCTTGACGACCCCGCCGCCGGTCGCGATCACACAGCCGCTTTTGGCGGTCAGCTCGGCAAGCACGCTCGTTTCCATGTTGCGGAACGCCTGCTCCCCGTCGGAAGCGAAGATGTCGGGGATTGTTTTCCCCGCACGCCTTACGATCTCCGCGTCCGTGTCAAGGAAGGGACGGTTCAGACGGGCGGCAAGCCGCTTGCCGATCTCGCTTTTGCCGCTTCCGGGCATTCCGATCAGCAGAATGTTTTCGCATTGCCTGCGGATCTCCTTTGTGACGGTTTGGATCTGCCCGTCGGGAATCGTTTTGCCCTGAAAAAGCTCCGAGGCTTGCTTTGCCTGTGCGACCAGCATGGTCAGACCGCAGGTGTGGGGGAT
>CAYPYA010000167.1:0-6761 GCA_964414775.1 uncultured Ruminococcus sp.
TTCGCGGTTTTTGCTATGAAATTCTGCGTCAATTCCTTATTTAAGTTGAATGAGACATATTTTCCATGCCCCGCCGAATAAGCCTCCAACGCTTGGGGGACATAAATGGAATCTCCCGCCGCAAGCTCATAAACGCTCATATCCGCAGGCAACCGTAATGCTTTGAACATATGATACCATGCAACGATATAGTAGACCCTATACAGAGCCCATTCGGCATCACCCTCTGCATGGACGGTATCGGTGAAAATCTTGGCAAGCGTTTGTTCGATTTCCCGTACATCCGCTTTTGCCAACATATCCATACTTTCGCTTGGAATGATCGTTTTGAATCTTGCATGAAAATCTTCCGTTTTGACATATGCCGCCAGAGTTTTGAAGTTCATTTTTGTGACCGTGCCCTTTCGTATAACAGGTTTGAAACATTTATGTTTCAAACCGGGACGTGTTGAAAGTCGAGCGGTTGAGATTCTTGCAAGCATGATACTACGGTCGACGTCGTTTGTCAACACTTTTTTGAAATTTTTTCAGTTGTTTTCCGCGCTCAGGCGGGCGGCGCGGTCGGCGGTCGCAAGAGCGTCGATCATGCCGTCCAGATCGCCGTTCAGGAAGCCCTGCAAGTCGAACAGGGAAAGACCGATGCGGTGATCGGTCACGCGGCCCTGCGGGTAATTGTAGGTACGGATGCGTTCGGAGCGGTCGCCCGTCCCGATCTGACTGCGGCGGGCGTCCGACTGCGCCGCTTGGGATTTTTCCCGTTCCATGGCGGAAAGCCGCGCTTTCATGATCTCGATCGCCTTCGCCTTGTTTTGCAGCTGGCTCCGTTCGTTCTGACAGTCTACGACCAGACCGGTCGGCTTGTGCAGGACGCGGATGGCGGATTCGGTCTTGTTGACGTGCTGCCCGCCCGCACCCGAGCTTTTGTGCGTCGTGATCTCCAAATCCTCCATGTTCAGAACGTAGTCGCTTTCTTCCGATTCCGGCAATACCGCGACGGTTGCGGTGGAGGTCTGGATACGCCCCTGCGACTCGGTCTCCGGAACGCGCTGTACGCGGTGTACTCCGCTTTCGTATTTCAGCCGCGCGTACGCTCCCTCTCCCTTGATCAGAAAGGAAACCTCCTTCATGCCGCCCAGCTCCGTTTCGTTGCAGTACGCAAGCTCCAAGGTAAACCGGTGCGCGTCCGCGTACATGGAATACATACGGTACAGCACCCCCGCAAACAGCGCGGCCTCCTCGCCGCCCGCGCCTGCGCGGATCTCCACGATGACGTTCTTATCATCGTCGGGGTCTTTCGGCAAAAGCAGAAGGTTCAGCGATTCCCGGAGACGCTCCATGTCCGCGTGTGCGGACTGGGCCTGTTCGGCGGCAAGCGTTTTCAATTCCTCGTCGCCGCCGGAAAGCAGCTCCTGCGCTTCCTCCCAATCCGCGTTCGCCTTGCGATAGGCGCGGAACTGCTCGACGATGGGGGATAGCTCCTTGTACTCCTTCGCCAGCGACTTGTAGCGTTCCATGTCCGAAACAACGTCCGAACGGGAAAGCTGTTGCTCGATATCGGTGTATTTTTTTTCGATCTCGCAAAGTTTTTTGATCATACGCTCTCCTTTCCGGTCATACAATGAAACATGTTATGACAGGGAAACACAAACAACCACCCGGAAAGGAATGGTCGGATATGAGACAAACACCCTACTGCTGTGAGGGCGGATTTTTACGCTCGGAGGAAAACCGATTTTATACATCTGACGCGCAGGGCTTGCGGGATGCGATGGAAAACGGCGTCATTCTGGAAGGACGAAGCTTCCTTTGCGACGAACAACGCAACCTGCACGTTTCGGTCGGCAATTTCCGCGGTCTGATGCCGCGTGAGGAATGCGTCTACGTCCGCGACGCGGAAATCAAGGATATCGCCATTCTGTCAAGGGTGGGCAAGCCGGTCTGCTTCCGCATCATCGGCATGCAATCCGACGAAGCGGGCAATCCCGTTCCGATCCTGTCCCGCAGGGAAGCGCAGAAGGAATGCCTTTGCTGTTATGCGGAGACCCTGCGTGCCGGAGACGTCATCGACGCGAAGGTGACGCATCTGGACCCGTTCGGCGCGTTCTGTGACATCGGGTGCGGGCTGATCTCGCTCATGCCCATCGACTGTATGTCCGTTTCGCGGATCAACCACCCGCGCGAACGCTTTGTCATCGGTCAGCACATCCGCGCGGTCATCAAGCATCCGAGCGACGAGTTCGGACGCATCACCCTGACCCACCGCGAGCTGCTCGGCACATGGGAGGAAAACGCGGCTCGCTTCTCACCGGGACAGACCGCCGCCGGCATCGTGCGCAGCGTGGAGCATTACGGGATCTTCGTGGAGCTTGCGCCCAACCTTGCCGGTCTTGCGGAATGCAAATCGGACGTGCGCCCCGGTCAGCACGCCGCCGTGTACATCAAAAACATTCTGCCGCAGAAGATGAAGATCAAGCTTGCCATCATCGACGTCTGCGAGGGGGACGGACTGATGAATACATACGACTATCCCGACGTGTCGCACATCGACGAGTGGCATTACTCGCCCGCCGACTGCGAAAAGCAGATCGAAACGGTGTTTTAGCGCATCCTCTTTTTGCCGAACAAATCTGAAACATCCATGTTTCAGATTTAGAAGTAGCCGATTGTAAAAGTCAGCAACTTACAATTACAATAAAATCCGTTTTTTCGGTGGCTTTGCCGACGAAAAAACACCTTTCAGACGAGCTATGCGAGTCCGCGCGCCGAGGGGAAATCTACCAAAATCAGAGATTTTGGTAGATGGCGATAAGCGCGCGTAAGCCCCGCCGCGCGGATTTCCACTTGTAAAACGCAGTTTTACAAGTGGCTAATTTAGAACAGGAAGTCAAATTCCACGTCGTACAGGTTGACGGTGTTCCCCTCGTCGATCCCCGCGTCCTCCAGAGCCTTGATCACGCCCTTGTCGCGTAAGACCTTCTGAAAGTGCTGTAAGGATTCGTAATCGTCGAAATCCGTGCGGCGGATCAGGTGCAGGAGCCATTCCCCCTTGACAAAGAACGTGTCGCCGTTTCGCACGACGTCGATCTCGTACGTTTCCTTTTCGGGGGAAGCGGGAACGAATTCCGGCTCGTAAACACGGATGGGCGGCAGGACGGACAGCTGCTCCGCGACGGCCTTCAGCAGAGCGTCCACGCCCTCCTCGATCTCGCCTGCGATCAGGAACAGCTTCCAGCCGCGCGAATCGGCGTAGGCGCGGATCTCTTGAATCTTCTGCTCGTCATAGCCGAGATCGATCTTGTTCCCGACCAGGATCTGCGGACGGGAAGCCAGTTCGGGATTGTATTTTTCCAGTTCCTCATTGATGGTTCGGATGTCCGAAAGCGGGTCGGGACGTTCCGAGCCGGACGCGTCAAACAGGTGCAGCAGCAGACGGCAGCGGTCCACATGACGCAAAAAGGCATGCCCCAGCCCCGCGCCCTCCGACGCGCCCTCGATCAGTCCGGGAATGTCCGCCGCGACAAAGGTCTTGTCATAAACCGAGATCACGCCGAGATTGGGGGAGAGGGTGGTGAAATGGTAGTTGGCGATCTTCGGACGCGCCGAGCTGATGACCGAAAGCAGGGTCGATTTCCCAACGTTCGGGTATCCGACGAAGCCGACGTCCGCAAGCATTTTCAGCTCCAGCGTCAGCGTCGCCTCCTCGCCCTCCATGCCCTCCTTGGCAAAGCGCGGCACCTGCCGCGTCGCCGTGGCGAAATGGGTGTTTCCCCAGCCGCCTTTCCCGCCTCTGGCGGCGATGAAACGGTCGCATTCGCTCATGTCCCGGATGACAAGCCCGCTTTTTGCGTCGCGGATGACGGTTCCGGGCGGGATCGGGATCTCCAGATCCTTTCCGAATTTCCCCATGAACTTGCGGGCGGCGCCGTCCGCACCGTCCTCGGCTTTGAACTTGCGGCGGTACTTGAAGTCCAACAGCGTGTTCTTCCCCGTGTCGGCAACGAATACGATGTTGCCGCCGCGCCCGCCGTCGCCGCCGTCAGGTCCGCCGTGGGAAACGTATTTTTCGCGGCGGAACGAGACCGCGCCGTTGCCGCCTTTGCCCGCCTTGACGAAAATATCCACTTTATCGATGAACATCCTGCATTTTCTCTCCCTGAATAGATTCAAAAATCGCCCTTTCGGTGGAAAGGGCGATTTTTAGGGTCGGATTTACTGTGCGTCGGCAGAGAGCACGCAAACGCTCTTTCTTCCGCCTGCGATCGGCTTGAACTTCACGACGCCGTCGATCAAGGCAAACAGGGTATCATCCGAACCGCGTCCGACGCCCTCGCCCGGATGGATGGAGGTGCCGCGCTGGCGAACGATGATGTTTCCGGCGACGACCGCCTGTCCGTCCTGCTTCTTGACGCCGAGCCGCTTGGACTCGCTGTCGCGTCCGTTCTTGGTCGAACCGACGCCCTTCTTATGTGCAAAGAACTGTAAAGACAATCTCAGCATGATAACGAACTCCTTTTTTCAGATTTTTCGTACCCGTATGTGCTTCGGGTACTGATTTTCCAGCTGCTGCAATTCCGTATAGAATACGTGCAGCAGTCGACCGGCTTGCTCACAGGGACTTTGCAGACGGTAGGAAACAAGCGCTTGCGTCTCCTCCTGCCGCACCTGCGCGTCCGCTCCGAACGCTTCCGCCGCGTTGCAGACCAGATTGGTCATGGCGGAAACGGCGGCACAGATGATGTCTGCGCCCGATTCCGCGTATCCCGCGTGTCCGGAAATCGAGAAGCCGGAAAAGTCTTGTGCAAAATCGGCACGGATCATGACGTTTTAACCGTTGATCGCCATGATCTGCAGCTTTGTATACGGCTGTCTGTGACCGATATGCTGCTTCTCATTCTTCTTCGCCTTATACTTGATGATGTGGATCTTTTTGCCCTTGCCGTTCTTGACGACATTGGCGGTCACGCTCGCACCCTCGACAACGGGGGAGCCGACCTTGAATCCGTCTGCGCCCGAAACGGCAAGCACCTGATCAAAGGTGTAGGTCGAACCCTCTTCCACGCCGAGCTTTTCGACGAAGATGACGTCGCCCTCGGAAACCTTATACTGCTTTCCGCCGGTCTGAATCACTGCGTACATCTGTGTTTTTCCTCACTTTCCGTAAGTCTCGCTGCGTCGCGGGCATATGCGCATTCCGCATCGGGAAGTTGCATAATTTGAAAAGCCCCTTACAAGCGGCGAAAGCATTATACCGCATTTTCTTTTGGTTGTCAAGCCCTTTTTTCACTTTTTTCCGATCGTTTTGCCGATTTGATGCTCGCGCCGGCGGAGACCTCCCAAAAATACGCATATAAATTTGTATAGGATACCATGTTGACAGGCACGCTTTCGGTGTGCTATAATAATGAATAAATATCCCTTTTGACAGAAAAATCATTTTGGAGGCGGAAAACAATGAAGAAACGTGTTTTTTGTATGCTTGTGTCGATCGCTTTGCTGTTTGCGGCGGTTGCAATGCCCTTTTCCGTTTCCGCGTTTTCACATGAGGAAACGCGTCCGCTTCCGAACGGGCAGTACAAGTCGTGGAAGCAGAAGGACCCGCGCTGGAGCGATATCGTCATCGGCATCGATCCTTGGACGGACAGCTCCGGCGTGACGCATCGGGAGGAAACGGTCGGGCACGCAGGGTGCCTGATCACGTCCATGGCGATCCTGACGCGCGCGTACGGTCTGACTTTGAAGGACGGGACGGCGATCGATCCCGGAACGCTTGCAAAGGCCATGTATGACGGCGGAAGCTGTCGGTATCTGACGGAACGGGGCGGCGCGAGGTACAGCACCGCGTTTGACGAGCTGATCCCCGGCGTTTCCTTTGTCGGTTACATAGAGCCTAACGATCCGGTGAAGAAAACGAAGGAGCTCCTGTCCGACGCCGAAACGGAATACATCATCATTTTCGGCGTGAAAAACAAGGGGCATTATGTCGCGGCGGATCATGTCGAGGGGAACGACGTCATCATTTGCGACCCCGGCTATAACAATAACCGCTTGTCCGGCTACGGCAGCGTTTCCTGTATGCTCCTGTATGCGGTGGATCAGGAATATGTGGACGATCCGGATGACGGCGAGACACCCCCGACGACCGGCGATTCGTACTGGAAGGTCGTTGCCGACAACCTGCGTCTGCGCAGTGAGCCGGGGCTTGACAAGAAGATCTTGGGCTATGTTGAGGAATCGACGTTCACGGTCGCCGAAACGCGCGAGGTCGACGGTTATCTGTGGGGAAAACTGGAAAACGGCTGGTGCGCTTTGCGTTCCCTGGACGGGAAAGAGGTATACTGCGAATATGTCGAGAGCACAAAGCAGTACGCCGTCACCTATCACGGGAACGGCGGGACCGGCGCTCCGGAAACGCAGTATAAGCGGGAGGGCGTTCCGTTGACCTTATCGGAAGTCAAACCGGTCAAGGACGGATACCTGTTCCTGGGCTGGTCGACCGATCCGTCCGCGGTCTCAGCGGACTGGGTCCCGAAGGAGGAATACGAAAAGGACGCGCCCATGTCGCTGTATGCCGTCTGGATGTCGGAAGATCAGATCGTTTTTCGCGGTATCGACGCGTCGAGATGGCAGGGGGACGTGGACTGGGAAGCGGTCGCCGCTTCGGGTGTGGAATTCGTCATTCTGCGGGGCGGAACGTCTTACGGAAAGGATACCCGTTTTGAGGAATACTATGCCGCCGCAAAAGCGGCAGGCTTACATATCGG
>CAYPYA010000168.1:0-3821 GCA_964414775.1 uncultured Ruminococcus sp.
TCTCCCGCTTCCTCCGACTCCGCCGCACCGACCGCCCCCGTTTCCGCATCGGAAAGCGAGCCGAACGGCAAGGGCGGCAGCTGCAATGCGTTGAAGATCGCGGTGATCGCGGTGTACGCGGTCCTTGCGGTCGAGCTGGTCGCGCTGGTGATCGTCATTCTCAAGAAAAAGAAAAAAGCATAACATATCAATAATCAAATGCAGAAAGGATATGCATCATGAAAAAAGCAACACTTCTTTTGCTTGCCGCGCTGATGGTCTTGACATGCTTTGCATTTGCAAGCTGCACAGGCACAACAACGGACAACACGTCAACTTCATCGACCGGCTCCGCCGTCTCGAACGAATCCAAAACGCAATCCGTCGCGGGCACGTCGTCCGATGCGGCGACCTCCTCCGAGAAATCCGAGGCGGCTTCTTCCGCAGCGACCTCCGAGGAGACCTCCGAAGCGACCGCTTCGGCTGACACTTCAGCTGCCACCTCCGCTGATACTTCAGCTGCTACCTCCGAGCCGGAACCGGACGAGGACGCAAACCCGCTGTGGCTGACGCATTACAACGACGGCACCTATGAAGGCGCGGGCGTGATCTTCCTGTCGAGCGACAACGCAAGCGCGTACTGGGATCACATCGCGTTCAAGCCCGTTGACGCGGAAAAGGGCATTTACGAAATCACGGAGATCTCCAGAGGCGCCAAGAGCGGCAAGGGCGTGGCGATCACCATCCCGCAGGGCGGCTTTGTCTACGGGATCAACGTCGGCAACGACTATCCCACTCTGTTGGCGCAGGACCCGGACAATGCGAACTACAAAGACAAGCCGAACTACACCAGCAAGGCATGCAGCGCCTGCATCAACGCGATCGAATCCTGGACAGTCGGCATGAAGATCAAGTTCACCGGTCTGAATCTGGATACCTTAAAAGCCCCGACCGAAACGCCCGACAAGCAATGGTACGAGGAAGGCTACGTCTGCACCGCCACCTGGAAGGAAGTCAAGTAACAAAACAGTCAAGGTAAGCGTTTCCAAACAGCCAAACACAAACGCAAAACCCGACAGGAGAAATCCTGTCGGGTTTTTGCAGACTGTCGAAAAACGTCTATGCGACAGCACCGCCAAATTCCCGCTCGCGCGGGAATTATAACCCCATTCAGGGAGCTTTTTGAATCATTGTTTTAAAATATGGATTCCAAAGGACAAGGTCCTTTGGCGGGGGCGCAATTCCCGCACGAGCGGGAATTTTGCAGAGCCCCGCATAAACGTTTTTTTCGACCGTCTCAGCCAAGCTCCAGATACTGTCCGAACACGTATCCCGCAATGCCGTTGTACTGTACGGTATACCAGTTGCCGTCCTGCCCCGTGACGGTCACCTCCGTCCCGTTCGGGATCTGTCCGAGGATCTCGGACTCGGTGTTCGGTGCGCTGCGGATGTTCAGCCTGCCGCCCTGCGTGCGCACCGTTCCGGTTCGTAAAGGCTCCGGATCGACCAGCGGAACGCCGAGATACTCCGCAACAGACAGCGACAGGTTGCGCGCGATGCGCGGGATGTTGGATTTGATCCATTCCGCGTCGGTCGGGTTGTCGTGATAGGCAAGCTCCAGAAGGATCGACGGAGCGCGGGTGGAGCGCAGCTCGTACAGAGAGGTCGTCGGAACGGTGCGGACGCGGGACGGGTCGGGGTAAATATCCCGCAGATTCGAAGCGAAAAGCTCCGCCGCCTGCTTGCCGCGCGTGCTGGACGCGTAGTAATACACGTCGCTTCCCTGCTGTCTGCCGTAGTTTGCGCTGCCGGACGCGTTGGAGTGGATCGCAAGGTGCAGCTTATAGTCTCCCGCGTTTGACATGCGGACCGAGTTGCCGACCGTCCCGTTCGGGTCGTTGCGGGTAAAGGAAATGCCGGACGCGACCAGATAGGGTTCCATCGCGTCCGCGATCCGGTTCATGTAATATTCCTCGCTGCCGCTTTCGTCATAGTAAAGATTGTATTCCTGTGTCGAGGGGCTCAAAAAAAGATCGGGCATTTGCAAAACCATCCTTTCATTTCAATGGCAGAATATGCGAAAAAAGCGTGTCGGGTAACAAAAAAACGTTTCCTTTGCGTATTTTTTCAAAAAAGGGGTTGACAAAGGGGTCAACGTGTGCTATACTGACGCGAGTGAAAAAGAAGCAGGACCGTTTCGGTCCTCACCCTGCGGCGATCATGTCGGCTCGGTTCATCGATTCGGAAAGCGGCTCTTTTTGTGCCGTTTTACGCAAAGCGGGATCGTTTCGTCTGTTTGCCCGAACGAAACGGATTCCGATTTTCTTTTTCGAAACCTATCCGTCTCAGCCATTGGGCGAGCAACACTTTTTGGAGGTGCCTACCATAGCAAACACAGACAAAACCCGGATCAATGAGGCGATCCGCGCTTCCGAGGTCCGCGTCATCGGACCGGAAGGACAGCTCGGCATCATGAAATGCTCCGAGGCCCTGCGCATCGCGGGGGATCTCGGTCTGGATCTCGTCGAGGTTTCGCCGGAAGCCGATCCGCCGGTCTGCAAGATCATGGATTACGGCAAATACCATTTCGAGAAAGAGAAAAAGGAAAAGGAACAGCGTCGGAAGAAGCCTTCCGTCGAGCTGAAGGAAATTCAGCTGCGCTGCCGTATCGATACGCATGACTTTGAGACCAAGCTGCGTCATTGTATCGGGTTCCTGCAAAAAGGCAACAAGGTAAAAGTGATCGTCCGCTTCTTCGGGCGTGAGATGTCGCGCACCGAGGTCGGCGCGGAGCTGCTCAAGCGGTTCGCCGCCGGCTGCGGGGAATTCGGCTCGATCGAGCGCGCGCCGCTGCTGGACGGACGCAACATGATCATGATGCTTTCCCCCAGGAAAGCAACGGACAAAAAACCAAATCAGAAAGGATCCGAAAACCATGGGCAAAATGAAAACGCATAAGGCGTCTGCGAAACGGTTCAGCTTCACCGCGACCGGAAAACTCAAAAGAGGACATATGAGCACCCGCCACAACACCGGCTGGAAAACCTCCAAGCGTATGAGATCTCTGCGCAAAACGGCATACGTCGCGTCCGCGCGTATGCACGATCTGAAGCGTCAGCTTCCCTACCAATAATCACGAAAGGAACAGGAAAATGGCAAGAATCAAAGGTGCAGTCGCCACCAGAAAAAGAAGAAATAAAACCTTAAAGCTCGCTAAGGGCTACTGGGGCTCCAAGAGCAAGCATTTCAAGATGGCGAAAGAAGCCGTCATGAAAAGCGGCACGTACGCATATATCGGCAGAAAGAGAAAGAAGAGAGACTTCCGCTCCCTTTGGATCACCCGCATTTCCGCACAGTGCAAAGTTTGCGGCATCAATTATTCCCGTTTCATGAACGGCCTGAAAAAGAGCGGCATCCAGCTGAACCGCAAAATGCTTTCCGAACTGGCGATCAACGACAAGGAAGCGTTCGCAAAGCTGGTCGAAACCGCCAAGTCGGCGCTGTAAGCTGCAAACTGTAAGCTGTAAACCGCAAGACGGTTTTTGCAGAAAAGCTGTTGACTTTTGTCGGAATATCTGATATACTGTGAAAGTTGAGTAATGAGGCAATGCGTCGGTTTGCGGCGCGTCGCCGTGCATAAGGGAGTGAAAAGGATAAATGGCAGAGATCCATGTGAAGGAAAACGAAAGCATTGACAGCGCACTCCGCAGATTCAAAAGATCGTACCTGAAAAGCGGCGTTCAGGCTGAGCTTCGTAAGCGCGAGCATTACGAGAAACCCAGCGTAAAGCGCAAGAAGAAATCCGAAGCCGCAAGAAAACGCAAATTCAGATAAGATCGGAT
>CAYPYA010000169.1:0-1585 GCA_964414775.1 uncultured Ruminococcus sp.
TCGATCTGATCCCGAATGTACCGCACGACCGTTTTCTTGTCCTCGCGATAGGTCACGCCGTACCAGCGTGCCTGCGTTTTTTCCACCTTCAGCGGCATGCCGCAGGAGCGGCTGTACTGCCAGACGGCGCTCGGCAGGTAGTATTCCTGCTTGAGCGGGTCGGTCAGGTGCAAAAGGAATTCCCGGAAGCCCTGCTCCGCCGACTGCAAAAAGCCCTCGGTCAACGCCCACGCGTTCATGGAAACGATGCTGTTTTCGTCCAGCGGATGCCAGACGCCGTCCTCAAAATAAGCGGGAACGCCGTCTGCCTGCCTTGCGATCTTCGTGCGCTCGCAAATATCGGTCAGATATCCGTTTTGATCGTAGGAGCATACGCCGCGTGCGACCGTTCCGTTCTCCGTCAGCGTGTTTTTCAAAACAAAGCCCGCCATACAGCCGCATGCCGATTTTTGCTCGGAGGAGAGGAAACGGTACAGCAGGGAAAAGGTCTCGCGTCCGTACAGGTCGTCGGCGTTGACCGCCGCAAACCCGCCGTCAAGCAGATGCCTTGCCGCCAGCACCGCGTGTGCCGTGCCCCATTGCTTGGTTCTGCCCTCCGGAACGGAGAACCCGTCCGGCAGGTCATGCAGGTCCTGAAACGCGTAGGCGACCTCAACCCGATCCCCGATGCGGTTTCCGACGGTTTCCCGGAACGCATCGTAATTTTCCTTCTTGATAACGAAAACCACCCGATCGAAGCCGGCGCACACGGCGTCATGGACCGTGTAGTCCAAAATGAATTCCCCGTTCGGACCGATCGGGTCCATTTGCTTCAGACCGCCGTAACGGCTTCCCATGCCGGCTGCCATAACCAATACTGTCATAGATCGATTCATTCCTTCACGCGAAGTTGATAGTTGATAGATGATAAAAACAGTTTACAACAAAAACGGATGAAAGTAAAGAGCTTTTTCAAAAAAACGGTTGACAAATTGTTTCGGTTGGGGTATACTTCCAAAACAAGCGATATTACTTTTAGGTAAAGGAGCCATACCATGAAAGAGACTTTGCGGATCGGTGTGATCGGGCTCGGCGCACGCGGAACGTGGATCGTCAGAACGCCGCTGCTGCCGCTGTCCGAGAGCAAGCGTATTGAGATCTGCGGTGTTTGCGACGTGTACCGTGACCGTGTGGCGGAGCAGGTCGCCTTGATCGAGAAGGAGACCGGCGTTCGTCCGTTCGGAACGACGGATTATCGGAAGATCCTGGAGCTCGACATCGACGCTTTGCTGATCCTTTCCGCGTGGGAAAGCCATGTCGAGATCGCGACCGCCGCCATGCGCGCGGGAATTCCGGTCGGCATGGAGGTCGGCGGTGCGTATTCCGTGGAGGATTGCTTCCGCTTGGTGCGTACCTACGAGCAGACCGGTGTGCATTGTATGCTGTTGGAAAACTGCTGCTACGGCAGACGGGAGCTGATGGCGCTGAACATGGTCCGTCAGGGGCTGTTCGGCGAGATCGTTCATTGCTCCGGCGGGTATCAGCACGATCTGCGCGAGGAGATCGCAAACGGGGACGTCAACCGTCATTACCGTCAGAGAAACTA
>CAYPYA010000170.1:0-2313 GCA_964414775.1 uncultured Ruminococcus sp.
ATCGGAATCGCCCGCGCCGCCGACGATGATGGTGTTCTCTTTGGTCACCTTCACCTGTCTTGCAGAACCGAGCATATCCAGCGTCGCTTCCTTGAGCTCCAGACCGAGCTCGCTCGAAACGACCTGACCGCCGGTCAGGATTGCGATGTCCTTAAGCATATCCTTGCGTCTGTCACCGAAGCCGGGCGCTTTGACCGCAACGCAGGTAAACGTTCCGCGCAGCTTGTTGACGATCAGCGTGGAGAGTGCTTCGCCCTCGATATCCTCGGCGATGATGAGCAGTTTCTTACCGCTTTGCACGACCTGTTCCAACAGCGGGAGCAATTCCTGAATGTTGGAGATCTTCTTATCCGTGATCAGGATAGACGCATCGTCAATGGTCGCTTCCATCTTATCGGTGTCCGTAACCATGTAAGGCGTGATATATCCGCGGTCGAACTGCATACCTTCCACCACTTCGCAATAGGTCTCCGCGGTCTTGGATTCCTCCACCGTGATGACGCCGTCGGAAGTGACCTTTTCCATCGCGTCGGCGATCAGCTGACCGACCGTCTCATCCGCGGACGAGACCGCGCCGACACGCGCGATATCCGCAGAGCCGTCGACCTTCTTCGTCGAAGATACCAACGATTCCACAGCGGCTTCCACCGCTTTGGAGATGCCTTTCTTGATGATCATGGGGTTTGCGCCCGCGGCAACGTTCTTCATGCCCTCACGGATGAACGCCTGTGCAAGCAAAGTCGCGGTCGTCGTACCGTCGCCCGCCGCGTCGTTCGTCTTGCTGGCGACCTCGCGCACCAGCGCAGCGCCCATATTCTCGAACGCGTCCTCCAGCTCGATCTCCTTGGCGATGGTAACGCCGTCGTTGGTGATCAGCGGAGAGCCGTATTTTTTGTCAAGCACCACGTTTCTGCCCTTCGGGCCGAGCGTGATCTTCACCGTATTGGCAAGCTTATCTACGCCGCGCATCAAAGCCTCGCGCGCGTCATTGCCGTTTTTAATCTCTTTTGCCATAATCGTAACACTCCTTTCGGTCAATCTTCTACGATTGCAAGAATATCATTCTGACGGACGACGATGTATTCCTCGCCGTCAACCTTGATTTCCGTTCCGGAATACTTGCTGCTGATGACCTTATCGCCTTTTTTGACAAGCATTTTCACGTCCTTGCCGTCCACGACACCGCCGGGACCGACCTCGATCACCTCTGCAACCTGCGGCTTTTCCTTTGCAGCACCGGTCAGGATGATGCCGCCCTTAGTGGTTTCCTCCGCCTCAAGCATCTTGATGACAACGCGATCTGCCAATGGCTTCAGTTTCATATGAAAAGTACCTCCTTGTGATGAAGGAAACAATTTCCTGTTCCTTCCTGTTTACATGGACTATTTTAGCCCCGTTTCATGAACAAAAAAAGTTTCAAATATGTATAGTTTGTAAATTACTGGCACTCTTGGTAAGTAAGTGCTAAAACGACTGAAAATACAAAAACAGAAAGACGGGAAACGCCGGCAGCGTGTTTCGGAGTACCCTATCGTTTTGGCACTTAATTTTGCATTCTGCCAATCAAACTGCGCTTAAGGCTGCTTGAAAAACTGATAGAAACCGCATTTGATCATGCCGTTGTACAGGGTCCGTACCTTGTCGGCGCGTCTGCCGAAAAAGTGTTCGTACCGCTCATCCGAGCTGATGATATACAAATGCCACGCGGGGATCTCCCGACGGAACACGCGCCCCATTTTTCCCGCCAGCTCGCGCGCCTGCTGCAGATCGCCCATGCGTTCGCCGTAGGGCGGGTTGGTGATGATCGTGCCGCGCGCATCCGGAAGCGGAGAACGGAACGAGCAGACATCCGCGACCTGAAAACGGATCCGATCGGCAACACCGGCGCGGCGTGCGTTCTCTTGTGCCAGTTCGACGCAGGAAGCGTCTATATCCGACGCGTAGATGTTCGATGCACACGGTCGGATCTCCGCACGCGCACGTTCGCGCTCCTGCTCCCAAAGGTCTGCGGGCAGCCACGAAAACGCCTCGGCGGCAAACGAACGGCGCAAGCCCGGCGCGATATGAGCGGTCAGCAGAGCCGCTTCGATGGCGATCGTGCCCGAGCCGCACAGCGGGTCGGTCAGCAAAAGCTCGTCATGCGGACGGGACAAACGCACCATGGCGGCGGCGAGCGTTTCGCGCAAGGGAGCGGCGTTCGCCTGCGTCCGATAGCCGCGCTTGTGCAGCGTGACGCCGGTCGTGTCGATCATCAGCGACGCTTCGTCCCGCAAAATGAAGAATTCGATTTGATAGCTCGTCCCGCTCTCCGGC
>CAYPYA010000171.1:0-13939 GCA_964414775.1 uncultured Ruminococcus sp.
GTTTGCTCCGTGCGGGAAAAGAACGACTGGGTAATCATCAGAGCCGAAGCCTAAACGCGTTTTGCCATTACACACGCGGGAAAGGACCGAATGGATATGCAACAAACCGAAGCCGAAAAGCGGATGCGCGAGCTGGAAGACCTGCTGGAATACCATGCCCGCCTGTACTACGAGCAGGACGAGCCGGAGATCACCGACGATGCCTACGACAAGCTGTTCCGTGAATTGCAGGATCTGGAAGCCGCATTCCCTTTGCTTGCTTCCGCCACTTCCCCGACCAAGCGCGTCGGCGGCAAGGTCGCGGAACGGTTTGAAAAGGTGAGGCACCAAGCCAGCATGGGTTCGCTGTCCGACGTGTTTTCCGAGCAGGAGTTCTATGCGTTCGACGCGCGCGTGCGCGACAGCGTCCCGAACGCCGTCTACTGCGTGGAATGCAAGTTCGACGGCCTTTCCGTCGCGTTGGAATACCGTGACGGCAAGCTGGTGCAGGGACTGACCCGCGGGGACGGCACCTACGGCGAGAACGTAACGGACAACCTGATGACCATCCGTTCGCTGCCCCTGACCCTGAAACAACCGATTTCCCATCTGATCGTGCGCGGTGAGGTGTTCATGCCGAAGGCGGTGTTCGCCGAGCTGAACGGCAAACGCGAGGAGGCGGGGGAAAAGCCGTTCGCCAACCCGCGCAACGCCGCGGCGGGCTCTCTCCGTCAACTGGACAGCCGCCTGTGCGCGTCCCGTAAGCTGGATCTTTTCGTCTATAACGTACAGCTGTGTGACCAACCGCTTCCGAAAACGCATTTCGAGTCGTTGGAATGGCTGCGTTCGCTCGGCTTCCCCGTTTCCGAATACAACAAACGCTGTCAGACCGCCGACGAAGCCGTCGCCCATATCCGTAAGATCGGTCAGCTGCGGCGGGAATTGCCGTTCGACATCGACGGCGCGGTCGTCAAGGTGGACAGCTTTGCCATGCGCGAGGAATTGGGTGAGACCGTTTCCGTCCCCCGTTGGGCGGCGGCATACAAGTACCCGCCCGAGGTCGCGCAAACGGTCGTGCGAGAGATTCAGATTCAAGTCGGCAGGACCGGCGTTCTGACCCCGCGCGCGGTCATGGACCCCGTCCCCCTGTCCGGCTCCACCGTGGGCTTTGCCACCCTGCACAACGCGGACTATATTGCGCAAAAGGACGTGCGCGTCGGGGACACGGTGCTGCTGCATAAGGCGGGGGATATCATTCCCGAGCTGCTTTCCGTTCTGACGGAATACCGTCCGAGCGACGCAGAGCCGTTTTGTATGCCCACGCATTGCCCGTCCTGCGGCGAACCCGTCTACCGCGAGCCGACCGAGGCGGCGACCCGCTGTATCAACCCCGACTGCCCCGCACAGCTGGAACGGAGCGTGGTGCATTTCGTATCCCGCGACGCGATGGGGATCGACTTTTTGGGTGAAAGCAACGTGCATACTTTGATTCAGGCGGGACTGCTGCACAGCGCCGCCGACCTGTATACGCTGACCGAGCAGGATATCCTTTCTCTGGGGAGCGGCTACGGCGAAAAAAGCGCTTCCAATATCATCGGCGCGATCCAAAAAAGCAAGCAGGCGGGCTTGGCAAAGCTGCTGTTCGCTTTGGGCATCCGCCACATCGGGGAAAAGACGGGGCAGCTGCTCGCAAACGCGTTCCCGAACATGGCTTCATTGCAAAACGCCTCCCGCGACGAGCTGCTTGCCATCGACGAGATCGGGCAGGAAAGCGCCGACGCTTTGCTGCGCTTCTTCCAAAGCGAACACGCCAAGGTGCTGCTGCAAAAATTGCAAGACGCGGGCGTTTCCATGCAAAGCAAGCAGGAACGGCGCGGAGACGCGCTCGCCGGCATGACCGTGGTCTGTACGGGAACGCTTCCGACGCTGAAACGTCCCGAAGCGGAAGCCCTGATCCGTGCGCACGGCGGCAAGCCGTCCTCCTCCGTTTCCTCCAAGACATCGCTTGTCCTTGCAGGCGAGGACGCGGGCAGCAAACTGACCAAGGCACGTTCGCTGGGCGTGCGCGTTTGCAGCGAAGCGGAATTTCTGGAGCTGATCGGCGAGATCCGCTGACAGCATCCCGAATTCGATAAAAATTGCACCCATCAACGCAAATGCAAAGAAAGGCAAGAAGTCTGAAAAAAATTTTCAGACTGAAAGTTTTGTATCTTGCCGTTTCAGACGGCATGTTGCCGGCTCAAGCCGCGACCGGCAAGACACAAAAGCTTTCGTGTTCGCATAAGAAAGGAATAATTATTATGGCAAAAATCCCTTTGGAATTTGAATCCCTCCCCGTCACCGCCCAAGCCGAGGTCATCGTCTGCGGCGGCGGCACAGCGGGCGCGTTTGCCGCCGTTTCTGCGGCGCGGGAAGGGCGAAGCGTCCTGCTGATCGAGCAGTTCGGCACGCTCGGCGGGACCGCAACGCTCGGACTGACCACCCCGCTGATGCACTCCCACATCGACGGCAACCCCAAATGCTCCTACCTGACCGACGAGGTGACATCCCGTCTGCGTGCGCTCGGCGCGGCAAACGACGCGGGCAACGAATTCGACCCGCTGCTGCTTTCGACGGTGCTGGAACAGCTTTGCGCGGAAGCGGGCGTGAAGCTGCTGTACCATACGTTCGTGCCCGAGGTCGTGACCGAGACGGTCGACGGCGTCAACTATGTCAAGGCGGTCGTGCTTGCCAACAAGGCGGGGCTGTCGCTTGCAAAGGGTCGCATCTTCATCGACGCGACCGGAGACGGCGACGTGTGCGTCCGCGCGGGCGCAGGCTACCGTCAGGGCAACCCGGAAACGGGCAAGAATCAGCCCATGTCCCTGCGTTATGTCCTGTCGGGCGTCGATACCGTCGCGCTGGGTCAGTTCTTTCAGTCGGTCGCCGAACGCACGGGCGTTTGCAAGGCGGCGTCCGTCTGGGCGGACGGCAAGGGGGTCTATGCACACTGCTGCACCAACGAGCCGGTCACGCTCACCCCGATCTTTGAGCAGGCGGTCGCCAACGGCGATCTGGTCCCCGAGGACCATTACTACTGGCAGATGTTCGGCATCCCCGGCTGTTACGGCGCGCTGGCGTTCAACTGCCCCGAATTCTTTACGCACATCGACGGGACCAACCCCGACGACCTGACCTTGGCGCAGGTCAACGGCAAACGCGCGATCCTGCGCCAGCTTGCCTTCTACCGTAAATACTTCAAAGGCTTTGACAACGCGTACATCTCCGCGATCGCTCCTCTGGTCGGGGTGCGCGAGAGCCGCGAGATCGACACGGACTACATCCTCACCGCCGAGGATATCCTTTCCAAGCGCAAATTTTCGGATATGTTCTGCCAGTCCAATTATCCGATCGACATCCACGGCATAACGCTGAACAACCGCCGCCTGTCCCAAACGTCGGACGACGGGAAGCCGTGGTACGAGATCCCCTACCGCTGTCTGACCGTCAAGGGGATCGACAACCTGCTGGTCACGGGGCGCTGTCTCGGCGCGGAATTCATCGCACAGGCAAGCACCCGTATTCAGCTGACCGCACGTTCCTCCGGCGAAGCGGCGGGCATCGCCGCGTCTCTGGCTCTGCAAAACAGCTGCTCCCCCCACGCCGTCCGCGGCGAGGACGTTCGCGCACGTATGCAGCAACACGGCGCGGTGTACGCAAAGTAAGCAAGTACGACGCAAGAAAAAAGCAAAACCGCCGACAAATGTCGGCGGTTTCTTGTGCCGGGACGACTTGACGGCTTGCTGTCCTCAAATCGCGCCCAAGGCGATCAGTACCTGTAAAACGACAAACACAGCATATATGATCAGCAAGGTCACGCCCTGCCAGCGACGCATTTTCCCTTTGAACAGAGCAGGCAATGTCATCAGTGCCATCACAACTACCATCAAGGGGATCTCGATCAGCAGAGAGGTGTTATGGCCGAACAGCTTGCTTCCCTCGGGAATGGCAAAAGGAGAGATCGTCACGGCTGCACCGGACACCAATACAAGGTTAAAGATATTTGCACCGATAATATTGCCCAAAGAAAGCGCACCGTGACCCTTCAAAAGGGCTGTAATGGCGGTCGCCAATTCGGGCAAGGACGTGCATAGGGCAACAACGGTAACGCCTATGACCTCTGTCGGGATGCCTGCCATAGTAGCAAGAGATACGGAAGACCCTTCTAACATATCGGCGCCGACGGCGATCAATGCCGCGCTGATCGCAAGAACAAGCAAATTCTTGACCAGAGAACCGCCGGGCGCATCCTCTTCTTTCGCCTCTTGCTGCACGGGATTCTTGTAGCCCTTGTAGATCGTCACCGCCATATATGCGCCAAAGACCAGCAGCATCACGATGCCCAGCCATCTGTCAAAGCGTCCGAATATGTATGCGGCGATCATATAGATAACGGCTGAAGCAAAGAAAAACATTACCGGCGTAGCGGCCGCTTTGCGGTTGATCGGTGCAGGACGGATGGCGATCGTCAGGGCGGCGATCAGCGCCGTGTTGCAAATGATGGAACCGATGGCATTACCGTATGCAATGGCGCCGTTATGATTTATTGCAGCGGTAACGGATACCATGACCTCCGGAAGTGTGGTGCCGATGGACACCACCGTCGCGCCGATAATGATCTCCGGCACACGGAAACGTGTGGCAATGCCTACGGCGCTGTCAACGAACCAGTCGCCGCCCTTGATCAGCAGGCCGGCACCCACCGCAAACAACAGCAGCGAGCCCCACAGTCCGTCGGTCAATCCGTTATACCATGCAAAAAATTGTTCAAGCATAGTAAAATCTCCCTATATGTATTTTCACACATATGTGAATACGCCCCATCACAACGGGTGGGACGTATCCTTTCAAAATCATAACTCAATCAAATGGGTATCGATCGGGGGTAAAGGGGGTATCCTCGCAGGACATCGCCTCGCGGGACAGCGGATATCGATCCTCATACAGGCAGAAACCGACGCCATACTCATCCTGCCGATTTCTGGTGATGTGTTCCTCCCGTTTTGCCACATTGGTCTCACCGACCAGGTACAGGTACTGGATCTCCACCCATTTTGCCATCCCCTCATAGATCAGAAGGCGTTTGCTTTTCGGGCACATTTTGAAATTCTTCCTGTTATCCCAATGGGTGTATTGCCAAATGTGGGTCAACTCATGCGCAAAGGTCGCGATCAAAGAAATACGGGGTGCGCCGTTTTCCAGAATGATGCGGTACTTCTTCTTTTTGTTGATCGCCACACCGAGAATGAGCATGCTCTGATCGTCCCTTGTACCCAACGGTGCGCCGATCTTTTTCTTAAGCTTGCGGTGCTCCACGACCTCAACAGATACCGGAACATCGATCGTCGCACCAAAGAAGTTATCCATATTGGCGATCACTCTTTGGCACAGCTCCTCTACCTCTGCCTTGGTTTTTACCACCGTATTGCTGCAGGCGGTGCAGCGCATACGGCCGTCCGGCAGGCGGAAGAATTCCACACCGGCGATCTCCGCGCTGCAGTAAGAGCAATACATTTGATTGTTTTTGCTCTTGTCTGCATTGCGGTAGTCCTCTGCGCAGTTTTTACCTTCACGAGCCTGCCGAAGCTCACCGCCATCAAAGCCAAGCCCCTGCAGGAAAGCCTTTGTACCATCCAGATCCAAGGGCGCACTGCGCTTTCCCTCACGGTATTTCAAATAATATCTTTCGTGGTAAGGGATCTCCTTCGGTTCCGAAGCAGCGGGTGTTTCCTCTTCGGCGGCAGTTTCTTCTTGCTCTGCTGTCTCCTTCCCGGGAACATCTTCGACGGGTCCCTCCGGTTGTTCTTCGGATGCCGAGGTATCGTCTGCCGCTTCCTCCTGCAGCCGGGCATCGGCTTCGGGAACGATTTCCGCGTCAGATTTTTGCGGTTGCTCTTCCGCCACTTCCTCAGCCGGAAGTGTTTCTTCCGCCTGCAATTCTTCCGTCAAAGAATCTTGTTCACGCATCTTCGTTCACCTCGCCTTCCCTCTGCATTTGCGCAGGACTCTCAGCATCGCCTTCTGCGGGAAGCTCTTGCGCAATCGCTTCTCCCTCTGTGGGAAGCTCCTCTGCGGTTGCTTCCCCTTTAGAAGCCGATCCTTCCGCATCGGATGTATCTTCTGCATCGGGCACTTCTTCTACATCGGACACTTCTCCTGCATCGGATGCTTCTTCTGCAGCCGGTCCTTCCGTGACAGTCTCTTCCGCAGGAACATCTGTATTGTCCTTTGCCTCTTTTTCAGCAGCCTTCTCCTGCTCTTTGCGAAGCTTCTCTTCCTGCTTCTGTGACTTTTTCTGCTCCCTTTCTTCCTGCTTTTTGGCCTTTTTAGCCGCCTTTGCCGCAGCCTTTTCGGCCTTCTTGCGCTGCTTGGGAGTCAAATCGTCTCCGGACTCGGTTTCCGATTTTTTCTTCTTCCTCTTAAACAGGTTCTTGAACCAAGCACCGATCCGACCGAAGAATCCCCTCTTCTTTTCAGGCGGGGCGTCATCTGCGTAAACATCAAAGGCTTCCTTGCTCTCTTTCGGTGCATTCTGCTTACGAATGCTTTCGGCGATTTGCTCGGCATTCCAGGCAAGATAATCGGAAATGATCTGCAGAATACGCTTCACATTGCGTTCTACGGCAATCAGCAGACCGATATCAAGCTGGCTGTCCTCGATGATAAAGATACACTTTTCAGCGTTTTCAAGACCTTCTTCAAGAGCAAGGCTATAGGTCAGAGGAGCGTCATAGCTTCCGGGTGTTACTGCAGAAATAAACGGTTGATTATCGGCAAACAGGGTCACAAAGACCTCGTTGAGCAGATTGGTCAGCGTCATTCTGACAGAATCCGTAAACGCATCTCCGAGCTTAGAGAAGTCAAACTTCAAAACCTGCTTATGATGGTAATCACGATCCGGAACACCGTTGACCCTGACCAGATCGCCGTTATCAAAATCGTTATAGGCGCACAACTTCCAGTAGCCCGGTGTTTCTACACTGAAATCTGCATATTGATAATGAATATCAATGTTGTTCACCGTTTTCAGCGCACCCATGGAGGAAGAATCCTCAAGGTGGTGGATCGTGTAGTTACGGACCTGCCGATAAGACAGTCTTCCGCCGATATGCTCGGAAGCACGGCGAACCATAATACGGTTATCCGTAGCGGTAGACACCATTTCGTAGTATTTGCCGTTCAGCGTAAAGAACTGACCGGGCATATATTTCTGATATACATGACCTTTCAGCTCGGTGCCGATGAAAATATCCTTGCTTTCCTGCTCTGCAATATAGCTGGCATTCTGCAGGTCATCCAAAATGATCCGTGAGAAATCCGTATTCTTGATGGTGTAAACGCTTTCAAACTTTCCGCTTTCCACACTGTATGCCCGTTGATAAAGGATCGTAGATCTCTTATCAAAGCTTACGGTTCTGCCGTCACATGTCTGAACGGAAAGGATCGGCTCGCCCTGCTCATCCGTAACGGTCTTGTCGCCGAAAATGACGCAGATCTCTTTCCAGATCTCCGAAGCGGGATCGCTTGTGTCAATATTCAGCATGATCATCTGACGCTGCAGGATCTCTTCCTTTACCGAGTCGACGCAAAGCAGCAGGCACAGGGAAAGGATCGCATTGCGCTTGGTTCTGGCATAGTCTGCGGTAATGTACGGGATCGCCTTGGCATCCGCCGTAAACACCTCCGTATTGGAGGCCATATACTCCCGCAGCATATATTCAGAAGAAATCACATTGACAAAGCCCTGCTGCTCTGCAATGGTCGCAAAGTTGCGTCGGGTTTCAAACAGATTATTCCGATCATCTTCAACCGTGATGAAGGAATAATCGTTGACCCGCTCATCACACATATTGAAGGATGTCCGGAAGCTCTTATCAAACGTCTCCTGATTGGTGGGAAGCTGCGCGTAATCCAGCAGATCATAATAATACTGCTTGGCGATCCAACGGGCATCCAGCACGGGAAACGCTTCCCCGCCGTACCACACCGTTTCCTTTACCTGGTTTTTGAGGGCTACCATAGACAGCTCCGTGCCCATGCCAAGGCATCTGGAGACGCCCGGCAAAATACGGTGCTGCAGATAGTCATCATCCGCCGTCCAGTACATATAGGAGCTCATCCCGTGAGGATACTCTGTTGCGGATACCTCGGTGATGTTCGTCATCAAGATATGGGAAAGCGCATCTACCAGCCCATCACAGTTGCGGTCCACCGAACAGAACGTAATGGAACGTTCGCTGCCGCAGCATTTGATCAGCAGATTCAAGCCGATCTGCGCAGTGGTCACCAGTCTGGAGGGTTCTACTACGATCACAAAGGAAACCTTGCGTAAAAACAGCAGATTGTTCTTGTGGATATCCAGATCGTGAACACCGGAACGGGAAATGATCCCGATATCCGGCAGATCGTCTTCATTTACCTTCCCGTTTGAAAGCACGGAAATTTTCCACAGATCCGGAATATTGGAGACCGCTTTCATTCCTGCTGCGGACCAACGCAGCAGATCTTCCTCCGTGCCGTGACGGCCGAGTACGATCAAAACCTTCCCGCCCGTCAGCAGCTCCCGATTCATGGCATAGAACACATACGGATCCAGCTTATCATAAAACGGAGTGTTGAAAAGCAGGCTTTTACCAACGGCCAGATCATAACCGCACCGGACATAATCCACATTGGGTTTCAGACCCATCTCCATTTTTTTGCGGATGAATGCCGAATAGTTCTTTCCGATATGCCCGCCTTCCTTTTCAAGGCCGACTAAAATGTCCTCGATCGCACTGCCGGTCACACCGCCGTTGTTCACGGTAGTTCCCTCTGCGGAAAGCTTATCGCCAAACAAGGCCTTCAGCGGTTTCCTGAGAAGAGGATACATGGCGATATGACGCGATTTGTCCGCCTGCATCTCCAATTCCGACTTTTGGGCTTCGGCTTTGCGTCCATCCACAAAAAACGCCATCTCACCGATGATAATGACCGCAAATACCGGATAGAAGGGAGCGCTTACCAAATGGTTCATACACAAACCGCAGGATATCAAGAGCGTCAGGGCGGAGATAAAGCAACTGCCGTAATACGCCGTTTTGATAAATGTGCATGCCTGACCGTAATGCTCCTTGATATACCAGCAGTCATCCTCTTCGTCATAAGAGTAAAACAGCTCTACGACAGAACCGACAAAGGTATTTCTGCGAACCTTGATCTTCCCCATAATGGCAGTCAGTATCCGCTTCAGGATGACATACGCGAAAAGGGCCGCGCTGTTGAACAACACCAGTTCAAGAAAGATCCCCCAGCTCGAATGCAGGTCACGGATAAAGGTCGCGATCACGGAAATATGGAACCTGTCAAACAGATCGGCGAGTTTCAAAAACAGGTTCATGACCAGCGCGGCTATTTTATCCAAAAATATCAACAGCGCCGCACTGTAAATCACCGCAATGACAGGCATTGCATATTGCCTGTTGCGTTTTTCTTTTTTGACGTTCACCTTACCGTTAAAAAACGCAAACAGGATGAAAGGGAGGAATGAGACTGCCAGTTCAATATAAAACATGACATTATTCTTCATAAATTCCCTCCATTCTCACCAAAATGCGTTTGACATAGCTTGACGGGACCGTAACAAAGTTGCCGTTGCTGATAAATTCGATCTGCCGGCAGTCGCCTGCCAGGAACGGGGCGGGATATTTATACTCCGTTGTCTGATCGAAATCATAATCGTAGGGACGGCACATTGTTTCATCACAGCAGGAACGGTCTCCGAAATAATCACGGTAGCCTTCCAAAAGCTGTGCGCGTCTCTTGCGAATGTCCTCCTGGTGCTTTTTGCGAATACGCAGACTCCTGGCATACTCGTCCACATTTTTCTCCGCATAATTCTGAACGGCATGTCCTCTGCGGACATTGCAGGAAGCACTGAGGTATTTTGAGAACCGTTTCATAGACTGCTGAATATCATTTATGATCTCGCGTGCGGCATTGTTGTAAGCTCTTACGGCATTCTGAACAGAGCTGCGCAGAACAAACAATGCAATCAGCAAAATGATCGCCAGCAAACCGCACATGCTTGCACTCAAAACGACCGCCGTGGTTACGGTTTGAACGGTGCCGGTATTGGAAAACAGGAACGGGAAAAAGCAAATCAGAAATAAGCCCAAGCAGATCGCGCTTAGAATGATCACGGTTTTTCTTGTCATGCGGCGGCTGATCGTTTCCCTGACCTTTTCCGATTCCTTCCCCAGACGCTCTTTGTATTGCGATACATCCGTCAGATCGGGTGGGATGGATGCGACCATCTCATTTTCCGCCGCATCCGTATATTCACGAATATCGTCTACCTGCAGCGGTGTCAGACGGCTGATATTGACATCTGTGATTTCACAGGATGTGTTCAACTGATTGACGCTCTTTCGAACGGATCTGGATTGCTGTTTGGCAATATAAGCCAAGGCTTTTTCCGAAGTGCGATAATCGCGATTCCACTTGTGAAATTCGTTTTCCGGACGGTCAAAAAACAATCCGTAATCCTTTTCCGCAATGACCTTGTCCGGATCGCAGGATTCATCCAGCAGCACCGCTACGTCTTTCGGTGTGCAAAAAAGTGCTTCGGCAGCTTTATCTGTCAACTCCCCGGGGATCTCGCCGCGGATCTTCTCCATTTCATTCTCAATGACATCATAAGTTGCCGCAAGCTTCCTGTCGTAGGAAGTCACGATCGTGCACAACGGCGCATCATCCGTTTCGGCATCCAATCGGTACAGGTGACGCGCTTGCATTGCGCTGCCCGGTATCGGATTGGAAGCAAAAATCAGAACGGATGCCAAAAAGCGTATATAATCCGTGCGGAAATTGCAGTGCGACTGCGCAAGCATATCAAACACCATAAAGCGCATGCGGTCAAAGTACATATTGCGATCGGCAAAAGAAGAGTACTCGCTGTCCTGATGGATCGTCCAATACGCCTCCGGATCAAAATAATTGTTCTCTGCAGCACGAGGAGAAATGCAGTGCACCTCAGCCGGATAAGCAATGTTGAGATAGCCGTCTCCGATGAAATCTCTGCGGATCTTCTCCTTCGTGCGCAGTTCCCACTTATACTGATCCCGTTCCAGAAGCTCCAGCTTTACGCTTGGTTTCAGATCGTCTCTGCCGATCTTTTCCATGGCCCAATCCTGTACGTCCTGTTTTTCCTTCACATCATGATGGACGTAATCTTCCTGTCTGAAGCAGAGCCATGTGGCTAATTTTTGGAACGGGTGCTCCAGTGCACTTTGATATATCGCCTTTTTTCCGGTCTGCAGCTTATCATAGTACACCCTCCAGCTCTTCTCCCAGTTCTCCAGCGATTCTTTTTCCTTGGGCTGCCGTTCGGGTGGGATCAAAGCATCGAGAGCGCTGCGATCTACTACATCAAACGGATTGCGATTCTTAGAGGCTTTGACAGTGCAGTTATTGATGATGACCGCACGCCAGTCTTTACGGCGACCCACCGCATCCAGAAGCCCGGGGACAGAATCCCGAAGATTCTGCCCCGCAGGGTTCCAGTAGCAAAAAGCCAGTTCCTTGTTCTCCAGAAACGGTTCGAAAAACAGGTCGTTTTTCTGTTGTATGGCATCAATATGTTCTTTTTCAGCTATTAAAACTGTGAACAAATCGCTCACCTCCGTTTCTAATAGTATTAACCGTTTTCGCCTTCCTTAAACTCCTTGGCGACCTTATCCAGCAATACCTCGTAATCCTCCGGCTCCGGCGCGGAAAGGATCACGTCGCGGATCTTTCTCTGAATGATATCCAGCACCATGTTCTCGTTGGCAAGAGGCGCACGGACGCATACTTCGTAGAAGTGATAGTTGCGCTTGAGCAGCGTCAGCTCATCCACCAAACGGTTGCACAGAACGAACTTCACGTCCTCTTTCTTCTCCCACTTGGAATATTCTTCGCGGAATACGTCGATAACAGCCTCGACCATTGCGGTGATCTCGGAAATGTATCGGCCGGAATTGGGGAGTGTGCAGTAGAACATCAGAGGAATTGCGAACAAGCTGGTGGTATTCTCCACATAGCGCTTCTTATCGTCCTCTCCGGTAGCAAAATCCAGGCCTGCATTGGCGTTCTTCTTGCTACGCTCTTCTTTGTTCTTCAGAATTTCTTCTTTGATCTCCTCCAAAGCCTTTTGCGTACCGTCACAGGTCTTGGGCACTTCCATATCTTCGGGAATATCCAGCAAGGACAGCAGGTTGAATCTGGACATATCCTTGAAGAACTCGGTGTTCTCGTAGTTGCAGTTCTTCGCCTCGCTCATGGCTCTCTTGCGGTTCTTGATCAAGGTGATATCCTGGACGACCTTGGAGTTGACGTACAGTGCATCCAGGACCTCGTAGAATTCATCGCACAGCGTGCCGTTCGGAACCGTAAGCTCCACATCACGATTATCGGAATCGCGGTACAGGAATACCTTCTTGCCGTTGGCTACCGCAGACAAGGCTCTCTGCTGGATGGCATGATGGATCAAGCCGTAAATGAACGCCTTGTGCACCTTACGAATGACCTGCTGCTGATATTCAAAGTCCAGCTCAGGCATACTCTTGATGGAGTCCCACGCCTTGTCAATATGCGTAGAGATCGCGGCATTCTTGGTGGAATCCGGTCCGATCAGGCGAGAGTAATCGCTGTACGCCTTATGATAGGTACCTGCGCTCTTTTTGCCGGTTTCGGTCTCAAAGGGTGCTGCGAACTTCTTTAACTTGTCGGGAGTCAGGTTGTAGAGGGCGTTGTAGAAGTGGATCTCATACTTGGAAACCGTATCGACCGCTTCCCCTTTGGGTATCAGATCCTTAACGCGGAACCTCCGGTTGTCAAGGAGGATCTTGTTATAGGCACATTCCTTGATCTCTCTGGGCTCCTCATTGGTCGCGCGCTGCACGGAAGGCGCCGCAATACGGGCACCCATTGCAACCACTTCCTTGATATGGCGCTCAACATCCGCAGTGGAGACCTGCTCAAAGACCTGGGTGTCGCCTCCGTTTTCGTCACGCAGACGGATGCGTTCCTTCAGGCGCTGTTCCAATTCGATCGCGCCGATGATATCACGGTCGATGTCATCGCACTTTTCGCGGACACTGTTCTTAAAGTAGCCCATCAGGATGTCGTCAAAGATGTTGACACGGCGATCCTCTTCGATGTAGCCGCCGCCGGATTTGTCAATTTCCATCTTGAAAACGGCATTGTTTTTGACAGCGTCAAAGATACCGCCGTTTATGTCGGAATTGAGCATGGTGGTTTCCTTCTGCGCCTTCTGCAGAGAGTACTTGCTCAGCTCCTGCAGCAGATCCTTGGTCGCGCATATATTGACGAAGGAATCGCCCTTCTTATACTGCAGCTCATCCACCAGGTCGAGCTTCTTGCGGCCCAGGTCCTTGACCTTATCGACAAAGGTTTTGAAGAACTGTTCAAACTGCTCTGCAAATGCCTTTACATAGGCATACGCCTTTACATAGGCGGCATGAACGGCCGTCTTCTTACAGTAGTCCTCCAAAGCCATGAAGTAGCCGGGGATGTCCTGGTTGGCTTCTTCGTTCAGCTTCTTATATCCCTTCAGCTTATCGAACAGGGTCGGATCCTTCTCGAGCCCCTCAAGGCTATCGATGCCGATGACCTTTTCTTTGGTAAACTTAAACTCGTATTCCTTGTTCTTGAACATTTCGATGGTGTCTTCCGCACGGGTATGAGCGGTAGATTTCACATCCTTTTCGAACTCTTCCATCAAACGGTACAGAACATAACGGACAGCGCAGGGATGGAACACTTCGCCCTGTGCGTTCTTCATCAGGCTTTCTATGCTGTAGGGTTCATTGATGACGACGGTTTTCTGCTCGTTGGTGTACAGAGCCTCGACCCAGCGGCTGACGATGCCTTCCACAAT
>CAYPYA010000172.1:0-3777 GCA_964414775.1 uncultured Ruminococcus sp.
TTTTTTGTCGTTATGTTGCTATTCGGCGTTAGCCGCGCGCAGGATGCGTTCCCACAACGCCTCTCTGCCTTGATTTTTTGCGGGAATAGCTGTAAAAATGCAGGGGGATCTGCCCGCACGGAAAGCCCTCTCAGATAGGAAAGAAGAGGGAAGTCTTCTGTCGGACATTCTTTTCCCGGGAAAAACAGGAGGGAATAGGAGCAAAGCGCTTGGTATGCGTACCCCATGGCGCGGTCCGCTTTGTTGACGGCATACTTGCCGTCGCCGAGCAGCGGATGCCCGATTTCGGCAAACTGCGCACGAATTTGGTGGGTACGACCGGTCAGCAATTCGATTTCCAGCAGGGAAAGCTGTTTTTCTCTGTTGTAAGCAAGCATCCGGTATTTCGTGACGGCTTCCTTGCCGTATTTTGCGCTTTGATGCACTTTATTGGTTTTTTGATCCTTTTCCAAGCGTGAGCGAAGCGTCCCGTCGGGCTGCGTCGGTCTTCCGTGAACGACCGCAAGATAGCGTTTTTCCACCAAACGCCGCTTGATGATCTCGTTCATTTCCGCGAGCGATTTCGCGTTTTTTGCCGCGATCACAAGCCCTTGCGTGTTGCGGTCGATGCGATTGCACAGCGCGGGAGCGAAATAGTTTTCCCGTTCGGGATGAAATTCGCCTTTTTGGAACAGATATGCCTGGATATGGTTGATCAGCGTGTTATACTGTTCCCGATCGTCCGCGTGAACGATCAGTCCGGCGGGCTTGTCCGCGATCAGAATGTTTTCGTCCTCGTAGGCGATGCATACCTGCGGCTTGATGCTTTCGTACGGCTTTTTCTCCCGCTCTTCTCCGAAAAATTCATCGCTGATGAAAAAGGAAAGAACGTCGCCTTCCTGCAGGATATAGCGTTCCGTTACCTTTTTTCGGTTGACCGAAACGCATTTCTTGCGGATGAATTTGTAGATCAGGGCGTTCGGCATATTACGGAACCGTTTCGCGAGAAACTTGTCGATCCGCTGGTTGCTGTCATTCGCACCGATTGTCAGTTGTCTCATTTGTTTTTTGTCACGGTTTTTCTCCCGACCTTTTGACATAGATCGTCTTTTTTTGCTGCAAAGAACTTCTGATCAGCCGAGAAGCCGAAACCGTTTTCCTTCAGCCCTCTCCCAAGATCAACGTTCCGAAGCATTCCGGACGGTGGAAATCCGCCTTTTCCGATCGGATCGGAGACCACATTCCGAAATGCGGGCGGGGTGTTTCGTCTCCGCATTTATAGAAATTTCCTTTGTATTGACTGCCCGCTTGGCAGTTGACGCTCCCAAACAGTTTTTCGAGCTGTTCCAGCGTGAAGAAAGCCTCCGTATACCAGCGGTTTGCTTCTTTTTTGGCACGGATCGCCGGCAGATCGGAAAGCAATTCGTGGATCGGGGTCTTGTTTTTACGGTCCGTGCGCAGCGCGGCAAGAAACGCGCCGTTCGCGTTCATTTCAAAGTTCATATAGTATGGCTGTTCCGGGTGGAAGTTGACGAAAAATTCAAGACAGCTGTCCTTGTAGACCGCTTGGTTATACATGGTATAAACGGCTTTCGGCTCTGCCTCGGCAACTTCCATATGCAATGCAAAGCCCGCGTCCTTGACATACAGCAATTGCGCGAACGCTTTCGGCTCATACCCGTCGCCCCATTGGTAAAAGCCAATGTTCGCCTTCGGAACATTTTCAAACGAAACCGTGTTCTTGACGGGAATGGTGTAAACGGGAGATTCGGAATACATAGACCCCTCCGGAAAATACATAGAAAATATATGATATACTGTCTCCTATGATACTATTTTTTTTGTTTAATGTCAATCAATTCGCAAAAAAATCTTGTAAAAAAAGAAAAAAAGGTATATACTGAAAGGCGAAGGGAGCAACCGATATGCCTATGTCTGAAAAAATTCCGATCATCATACAATCGTTTCTGTCCTACAAGGAGACGATCCAGGGGCGTTCCCGCTTGACGGTACAGGAATATTATATGGATCTGCGAACTTTTTTTCGTTTTTTGCTCGTTTCCCGCGGGGACGTTCAGCTTCCGGACGGCGACGGGGAAGCGTTTTCGCGCGTCAAGATCGATCAGATCGACCGCGACTATGCCGCGAGCGTGACGACGGACGAGATTTACGCATATCTGCTCTGGCTTGCGCACGATCAGGAGAACTGTCCGTCCGCCCGCGCCAGAAAGCTTTCCGCTTTGCGCTCCTTTTATAAGTACCATACCACAAAATCGCATCAATTGACCGACGACCCGACGCGGGAGATCGACAGCCCGACGGTACGGCAGGCGCTTCCGAAATATCTTTCGCTGGAAGAAAGCCGCGCATTGCTGGAGAGCGTGGATCAACAGTCGGACACCTATCGCCGCGATTACTGCATTTTGACCTTTTTCCTCAATTGCGGAATGCGCTTGTCCGAGCTGGTCGGCATCGATCTGCAGGATGTGACTTCGGACATGCGCAAGCTGACCGTGACCGGAAAGGGGAACAAACAGCGGGTGATCTATCTGAATGCCGCCTGCCGCGGGGCTTTGGACGACTATTTGCGGGTCAGACAGCAGATCGGACGGGCAGGAAACGGTTCGATCAAGGACAAGGACGCGCTGTTTCTGAGCGGACGCGGCAACCGTATCTCCAATAAAACGGTGCAATGGCTGGTAAAAAAGCACCTGAAGCTGGCGGGACTGGACGGAAAAGGCTATTCGACGCACAAGCTGCGCCATACGGCGGCAACCTTGATGTATAACAACGGAAACGTGGATATCCGTGTGCTGAAGGATATTTTGGGACATGAGCAGCTGACCACGACGCAGATCTATACGCATACGTCCGACCGAAAGCTGGAGGAAGCGATGGACGCCAATCCGCTTTCCCGGGAAAAAATCACCAAAAAGGATTGAAACATATATGCAGGAACAGGAAATTCGTATTTGCAGTTACGATGTTTTGCCGAACGGCTGTGTCAAGCCTTCCGCGTTGCAGCGGTATTTTCAGCAGATCGGGCTGGACGACATCGCCGCCTGCGGCGCAAGCTATCCGACGATGCGCGGTCTGTCCATGGTGTTTGTTCTGACAAAACTGCAATTGGATATGATCCGCCCCATTCGGTCGGGAGACGTCCTTTTGCTCAAAACATTTCCGTATAAAATAGAAGGCGTTCTGTTTTTTCGCGGCTTTGAGCTGTGGAAAGATGGGGAATTGGTCGCGTTCGCGGACAGCCGCTGGGTGCTTTTGAATTATGATAAGCGTACCATCATGCGTCCGTCGGATTTTCCGTTTCCGCTTGAGGAGCGATCCCCGTCCGTGACCTTCCCGGTGATGCCCCGTCGGATCCAGCAAAGCGGCGGTCACGAGCAGAGCGTTTTGCGCACCGTCCGCTTGACGGAGCTGGATGAGAATCATCACCTGAACAACTGCTGCTATGCGGATTACTGTCTGGATCATGCGCCGGTGGATGTTTGCCGGCACTTCATCCGTTCCATGTGCATTATCTTTGACCATGAAGCGTATCTCGGAGACGTGCTGGAATTGCGGTATCGGCAGGACGAAACGGGTTTTTCCGTACTGGCGCAGAACACGACCGCCGAGAAGTCCTGTTTTCAGGCAAAATTTGTTCTTGATTTTTCGGAAGAAATATAGTATACTGTTCATGCAAAGGGAGGTGTCCCGCGTGGATAAGATCGTCAAGCGCGTTGCGCAAAACAAAAAAGCATATCACGAATATTTTGTGGACGATACGTTCGAGGCGGGAATTGA
>CAYPYA010000173.1:0-4378 GCA_964414775.1 uncultured Ruminococcus sp.
TGGGCTGCTTCCTGCCCGTCTGATGCGGTCTTGCTTCCCGCATTGCTGTTCCCTCCCGTTCGTATCGTTTCTTTCTTACAGTATATCGGAAAAGAAACGAAAAGTAAAGAGGTTTGCGGGAACCTTTTCTCATTTTTTTCATAAGATGTAACATCGTGAGCCATCAAAGCGCGGAAGAGAGACGTCCGCGCCTTGATCAGGAAAGGGGATTTCTTGAAATTGAGTGATCTGACCAAACGATTCTCCGAGGGAGCAAAGCGTGCGCTTTACAGCGCGCTTTCGCTTGCCAAGGAGCTGGGACATACCTATATCGGCAGCGAGCATTTGCTGGTCGGCATCGCGTCCGAGACGGACAGCACGGCGTCAAAGCTGCTTTCCGAGCGGGGCGTCACGGCGTCGGAGCTGCGCCGCCGCATCGTCGGCATCGTCGGGACGGGGACGCGCAGCGCTGTTACGGTCGAGGATATGACGCCGACCTGCCGCCGTATTCTGATGCGTGCGTCCCTGCTGTCGCGCGGGGGAAGAAACGTACCGATCGGGACGGAGCATTTGCTGATGGCGTTATTGCAGGAGGAATGTGTCGGTAAGCGGCTTTCGGAAAACTGCGGCGCGGATTCCGGAGAGCTGGCGGACATTTTGGAGGAGCTTTACGGGCGCAACGGGGACATACGGCCCGAACCGGAAAAGCAGAGAAAAAGCACGCCCCTTTTGGACAAGAACGCGGTCAATCTGACCGAAAGAGCCTTGTTCGGACACACCGATCCGGTCGTCGGGCGGGAGAAGGAGGAGGAGCAGGTCATCAGCATCCTGCTGCGCCGCACCAAGAACAACCCCTGTCTGGTCGGGGAAGCGGGCGTGGGCAAGACCGCGATCGTGGAATCCGTCGCCGCGCGGATCGCGGAGGGGCGCGTTCCCGAACAGCTGCTTGGCAAGCGCATCATGAGTCTGGAGCTTGCCTCCATCGTCGCGGGGACAAAGTACCGCGGGGAATTCGAGGAAAAGATACGCGGGATCTTGGCGGAGGTAAGGGAAGCGGACGACGTGATCCTGTTCATCGACGAGATCCATACCATCGTGGGGGCGGGCGCCGCGGAGGGAGCGATCGACGCTTCCAACATCCTGAAGCCGCCGCTGGCACGCGGCGAGATCAAGCTCATCGGCGCGACCACGCAAAAGGAGTACAAACGCTGTATCGAAAAGGACGCGGCGCTGGATCGTCGGTTCCGCAAGGTCGCGGTGGAGGAGCCGACCGAGGAAGAATGTCTGCACATTCTGCAGGGACTGCGCGACCGCTACGAGAATTTTCACGGCGTGCGCATCCTCCCGGAAGCGATGCAAAGCGCGGTGCGCATTTCGGCGCGGTATATCAGCAACAGCTACCTGCCGGACAAGGCGATCGACCTGATCGACGAGGCCGCCGCCTGCAAGCGGATGAAGGGCGGCAATGTGGTGAACGCCGAGGACGTCGCGTTTGCGGCACAGCAAAAGACGGGCATCCCGCTGACCTCCCTGACGGACGGGGAAGCGGAACGCCTGCGCCGTCTGGAGGCGGGGCTGAAGCAGCGCATTCTCGGACAGGACGCGGCGGTGGAGACGATCTGCTCGGCGCTGCGCCGTGCGGGAGCGGGAGTGCGGGAAACGGAAAAGCCCGCCTGCTCGTTTTTGCTGATCGGTCCTTCTGGCGTGGGGAAGACCGCCTGCGCCAAGGCGCTGGCGGAATTGCTGTACGGAAAGGACGCGTTCGTGCGGCTGGACATGACCGAATACGCCGAAGCGCACAGCGTTTCCAAGCTGATCGGCGCGCCGCCCGGCTACGCGGGCTACGGAGAGGGGGGCTTTCTGACCGAGCGCGTGCGCAGACGGCCGTATTCCTTACTGCTGTTTGACGAGGTGGAAAAGGCGCATCCCGAGGTCAGGGCGCTGCTGTTACAGATTTTAGACGAGGGCAAGCTGACCGATTCCGCGGGCTTGCAGGTCAGCTTCCGCAACACGGCGATCGTGCTGACCGCCAACATCGGCGAGGGGGCGGCGGGGATCGGATTCGCCGCGTCGCCGGAAGGGTCTTCCGTTTCCGCAAGGCAGAAGGCGGAAGCGCTTCTGACGCGGGAGCTGACCGACCGCGTGGACGAGATCGCGCTGTTCCGTCCACTGGACCGGGACGCGCTGGAACGGGTGGCGCGCGGACGTGCGGAAACGCTGGCTGCAAGGCTGAAGGAAAAGGGGATCGGCGTGCGGATCGACAACAGCTTTCTGCGGCAGGCGATGGCAAGCGTCTGCGTCGGCGAAGCGGCAAGGCAGGGGGCGCGAGAGGTCTGCCGACAGGTCTTGAAGGCGGCGGAGGAGCTGATCGCGGGCGGCATTCTGGACGGCAGCGTCGGCGCGGACTGCGATATCCTGCTGTGCGCCGAAAACGGACAGTACAGAATGAAACTTTCTCAAAAAAGCTATTGACAAACCGAAAACATTCGTGTATAATAAGGCCTGTAAAGCAAGTCTCTTGACAGAAAGGGACGCTTTACGGGCTTTATTCGGAAAGGGGCGTTGAACGGAGATGACACCGCGGCGGGAGGAGATCTGCCGTTTGCTGGACTGCTACGGATCGGCGCTTTCCGACCGATGCAGAGAGGTGACGGAGGCGTACTACGAGGACGATCTGTCGCTTGCGGAGATCGCGGAAAACTGCGGGATCACGAGGCAGGGCGTCCATGACGCGCTGCGGCGCGGAGAGGCGGAGCTGACGGCGTTGGAACGCGCTCTGGGCTTTGCACGGAAAACGGACAGGCTGCTTGCGCTTGCCGAAACGCTTTCCAAGGGAAGCCAGCGGGAAAAGCAGATCGCCGCGCAGCTGGTCGCGGTGCTGACCGCCGAAACGGAAGGAGACGGGGAATAGCCGATGTTTTCAAATCTTGCCGATAAACTCTCGGAAGCGTTCAAGAAGTTCCGCAACAAGGGAAAACTGACCGAAGCGGACGTGAAGGCGGGAATGCGGGAGATCAAGCTCGCTCTGCTGGAAGCGGACGTGAACTTCAAGGTGGTCAAGGCGTTTGTGAGCAAGGTGTCCGAACGCGCCGTCGGGTCGGAGGTGCTGGAAAGCCTTTTGCCCGGACAGCAGATCGTCAAGATCGTCAACGAGGAGCTGACCGAGCTGATGGGCGGCGGGAACGCCAAATTGCAGATCGCGTCCAAGCCGCCGACGGTGGTGCTGATGTGCGGCCTGCAGGGCTCGGGCAAAACCACCCATACCGCCAAGCTTGCAAAGCTGTATAAAAAGCAGGGAAAGAACCCGTTGCTGGTCGCCTGCGACATCTACCGTCCCGCCGCGATCAGGCAATTGCAGGTGGTCGCGGAGCAGGTGGGAGTCCCCGTTTTCGAGCGCGGGACGCAGAACCCCGCCGACACGGCGCGGGAAGCGATCAAATACGCGGTCAAGTACGGGCATGACATGGTGTTCATCGATACCGCCGGGCGTTTGCACGTGGACGAAGCGCTGATGCAGGAGCTGAAAGAGGTGCGCGACGCGGTCCAACCGACGGAAATATTGCTGGTCGTGGATTCCATGACCGGACAGGACGCGGTGAACGTCGCGGAGCGGTTCAACGAGCTGTTGGATATCACGGGCGTGATCCTGACCAAGCTGGATGGCGACACGCGCGGCGGCGCGGCGCTTTCGGTCCGGTACGTGACCGGAAAGCCCATCAAGTTCATCGGGACGGGTGAAAAGCTGGACGCGATCGAGCCGTTCTATCCCGACCGCATGGCGTCCCGCATTCTGGGAATGGGGGACGTGCTGACGCTGATCGAGAAGGCGGAAGCGGCGGTGGACGAGAAGAAGGCCGCCGAGCTGGAACGCAAGCTGCGGGAGCAGAGCTTCACGCTGGAGGACTTTCTGGATCAGCTCGGGCAGATCCGCGGCATGGGTTCGATGGAACAGCTTCTGGGCATGATGCCGGGCGTGAAGCCGGGCGCGCTCAAGGACGCGAAGATCGACGAAAAGGCGCTTTCCCGCACGGAAGCGATCATTCAGTCCATGACGCCGTACGAGCGGACGCACCCGAACGTGCTCAATTCCTCCCGCAAAAGACGCATCGCCGCGGGAAGCGGGACTTCCGTCGAGGAGGTCAACCGCCTGCTGAAGCAGTACGAGCAGACCCGCGACATGATGAAGAAGTTCATGGGCGGCGGGAAAAAGAGAGGCAGACTTTCCGGACTGTTTCGCTAATAAATAAGTTAACAAAAGAAAAAAGAAATTTTTGATAGAACATTTTCAACAAGTGAAAGGAAAACACAACCATGGCAGTAAAGATCAGACTCAGAAGACTCGGAGCGAAGAAGGCTCCCTTTTACAGGATCGTAGTGGCGGATTCCCGCTATCCCCGCG
>CAYPYA010000174.1:0-1650 GCA_964414775.1 uncultured Ruminococcus sp.
GGATGCGTTCATTCGGGAAAAGGAAGGCGGATATCAAGCCATGGTTGCCCGCGGCGGAAAGAATTTCAGCGGCGGTCAGCGGCAGAGGCTTGCCATTGCGCGTGCGCTGGTGGCGGAAAGCGATATTTTGATTTTGGATGATGCGACCAGTGCGCTGGACTATGCGACAGACGCCGCCGTGCGCGAGGGGATACGCCATCTGTCGAAGCAAACGACGGTCTTTCTGATCTCTCAGCGGGTCAGCTCCGTCCGGGACGCAGATCTGATCCTCGTCCTGGAAAACGGACGTCTTGCGGGAGCAGGAACACATGAGGAATTATCGCGTTCGTGCGAGGTCTACCGTCAGATCTGCCTTTCACAGCAGGGAGGTGTCTCTGCATGAATCCAACGAAACAAAAAAACGATACGGCGAAGCGATTGCTTCGGTATATCGGAGCGGATAAAAAAAGATTATTGGTCGTTTTTTGCTGTATTCTGATCGGAAACGTATCGCTTTTGATCGCGCCGAAGCTGATCGGCAGGGTCATCGACGCGATTTTGGCGGGATCGAGCTGGATCGGCACATTGATTTGCATTCTTGCGCTGTATCTTGTCGGAGCGCTGTTTTTATGGTTAAGCTCCCGTTTGGCGGTTCGGGTTTCCAATGCTGTGGTGGCTTCGCTTCGCAAAGCGCTGTTTCAAAAGCTCGAAAAACTTCCGATCTCCTATTTTGACCGTACGCCGCACGGGGATATCATCAGCCGTTTTTCCAATGATATCGAAGCGGTCGGAGACGGGATCAACAGCAGCGTTGTGCATTTGATCTCCGGCGTATCCTCCATTTTGATCTCCTTGGGCTTTATGCTTTCGCTGGATGCAAGGGTTACGGTCGTGGTTTTGGTCACAACGCCGCTTTGCTACTTTGTCGGACGTGCGATCACGCGTTACGGCAGAAAACGCTTTCGTGAGCAGGCAAAGCTGCTGGGGGATGTCAATGCATATACCGAGGAGTATATCAGCGGCGCGCATACGGTGAAAATCTTCAGCCACGAACGGCGTTCCGTTCGGGAGTTTGCGAAATTAAACAAAAAACTGTACGATGTGGGCTACCGTGCGCAATTTGCATCTGCGTTGGTCAACCCCACGACGCGTTTTGTCAATAATATTGCCTATGTGCTGGTCGGTATTTTTGCATTGCTCGTTCGTATGACGCCGGGTAACATCGCCGCGTTTCTGTCCTATATGTCACAGTTTTCCAAGCCGTTTAACGAGATCACCTCCATTACCATGCAAATTCAGAGCGCGATGGCGTCCGCAAGGCGCATATTCGAGCTGTTGGACGAGCCGGAGATGGTATCGGACGGAACGGATGCGCCCGCAGAACCGTCGAAAGGGGAGATATCCTTCCGCGACGTCTGCTTCTCTTATGTGCCCGAAAAGCCGTTGATCGAACATTTCAACATGGACATTCCGGCGGGAACACAGGTGGCGATCGTCGGACCGACCGGAGCGGGGAAAACGACGATCGTCAACCTATTGATGCGGTTTTACGAATTGAATTCCGGAGAAATTCGGATCGACGGGATAAATATTGCAGATATGCCGCGAGACGAATTACGGGAACAATTCGGCATGGTATTGCAGGAGACATGGCTGTTTGCGGGAACGGTT
>CAYPYA010000175.1:0-3055 GCA_964414775.1 uncultured Ruminococcus sp.
AAGCCCGCCGCCGCGGATGTTGATGATCTTCCAGAGGTCGCCCCGGTATTCCTCCCAGCTGGTCACGACATACACGAACCGCGCCCCGATGATCGCGGCGGGAACCGTGATGAGCGCCAGCGTGTACAGGTTGTCCTCCGGTAAATGCTCGCGGCGGACGGCGTTGTAGCGAAAAACCAGAAACGCGACCAGAATGCCCAGCGTCAGGATGATGCCGTACCACTTGACCTCCAGGCCGAACAGCGTAAACGCGACGGAATCGACATGAAAGGTCAGTCCGAGATGCGGGAATGAGACGATGTCCATTATGATACCATGCCCTTTCGTATAACACGTAAGTCTTTGGCGGTTTCAAAAAGCGAAATCGCTTCAAGAAATGATCGTTGTTCGCAAAGCGAACAACTGTCAAGCCGCAAAACTTATCGTTAGGAACATTTATGTTCCTAACATTTATGACCATGCCCTTTTGTATAACACGTAAGTTTTTGGCGGTTTCGCGAAGCGAAATGAACGTCGTTGTTTGACGTTCAAGCCACAAAACTTATCGTTTGAAACATTTATGTTTCAAACCTGTTTTCGGATAAAGGACGCTCATGGCGCGGCGGTCGGTGCGGACGGTGCGGCGGAAGATTTCCTTCGCTTCGTCGCGCGTCAGACCTGCCAGAACGTCAACATAGTCAAAGCACGCATAGTTTCGTATCCAAGCCTGCAGAAACGCTTCCGCCGTGCCCTCGACGGAGTCCAGACGGAACAGGCTGTTTGCGAATATCACGCGCTTGGCGGTTTGGAATTCCTCCTCGGTGAAGTAGACCTCGTGCCGTTTGTCCAGCTCCGCACAGAGCGCTTGCTCCAATGCGTGCGGGTCGCTGCAGTACGCGGTCACGTCGGTGAACGCCGCGTCGCCGTCCTGAACATAGCCGCCGCCGAATTTGTCGTTGACCAGCCCGCTTTCGTACAGCCGGTTGTACCACTCGCCCGAACGGGAAAACAGCAGGGTGCAGGTCACCGCGTTCGCCGCCGAGGCCCGAAGCCGTTCGTCTGCGCTTGCAGCGGGGGTGTCCTTGAAGCCGATCTCCGCGATCGGCTGCGAAATGTCAAAGCTGTCCTCGACCAGCGTTTTGCAGACCGTTTCCGGTTCGGTAACCGTCTTTCGCAAAACCGTTTGCTCTTCCGTACAGGTGCAAAGCACCCGATCGCATACCGCGTCCACCTGCTCCGGCGTGACGTTGCCGCAGACGAACAGCGCCATGTTGTGCGGGTCGTAAAAGGCGTCCGTACAGCGGTAAAGCAATGCGGGCGTCAGGAGCGAAATGGACTGCCTGGTCCCGGTGATGCTGTTTCGGATCGGGTGGCTGTGATACAGCGCGCACATCAGATTCTGATACAAACGCCAGGACGGGTCGTCGTCGTACATGGCGATCTCTTCCCCGATGATGCCCTGCTCCTTTTGGATGGTCTGCTCGCTGAAGAACGGGTGGGAAACGAAGTCCAGCAGGATCTCCAGATTCTCGTCAAACCGTTCGGTGCAGGTGAAGAGATAGCAGGTGCGGTCGTAGGAGGTGTACGCGTTGCCGTACGCGCCCGTTTGCGCATACCGCGTGAACGCGTCCGTCCCGTCCTTGCCCTCAAACATTTTGTGCTCCAGAAAATGCGCCGTTCCGATGGGCAGCTCGGTCCATTCTCTGTCTTTTTCCGTTTTGAAGGCGGTATCAAGCGAACCGAAGCGCGTCGCCAGTATCGCGTGGGTAGAGGAATGCTTTTTCGGAATGACGTATACCGTCAGCCCGCTTTTGTGCTTCCATGTGAAGAAGCGTTCGTTCAGCGACGGATTCTCGATCGGTCGGTAAAGGTTCATTGTTATGACATTCCTTTCTTGCGCCGACATGTACGTTTTTGCCGGTTTCGCGAAAGCGAAATAAACGTCGTCGTTTGATGTTTAAGGCACAAAACGTATCGTTTGAAAGATTCATCTTTCAAACTTGTCTCCGTCCAAGTAATAGACCGTATCCGGGTAGATGCGGTTGGCGACGCGTATCACATCCGCGACTGTAATGTTCTCCAGCGCGTTTGCAATCTCCTCGGGCGTTTCGGAACGGTTCGAGCAGACGCGGTTGAGATACCACGCGCACAGCGACGCGGGGCTGTCCGAAACCTCACGGCACTCGCTTTGCAGGGAACGGCGGGCGTTGCTCACTTCCTCCTGCGTGACGTTTCCGCTTTTGATGTCCTGCCATTCGGCAAGAATGCCGTCCAACGCCTTTTGCTTGTTTTCGGACTCGATGCCGCTTCCGATCAGCAGCAGTCCCTTGAAATGGTCCGCAACGCCGGAGCAACTGTAGCAAAGGCTCTGCTTTTCCCGTATGTTGAGAAACAGACGGCTGTTTGCCGACCCGCAGAACACCTCGGTGAACAGCACCATGTGCAGATAATCGTTCTGTTCGTTCGCAAAGCCGTAATCGGTGCGGAAGCCGAGCATCATTCTGCATTGCGAAACCTCCGCGTGCTCGGTGACGGTCTGCATCCGCGCCGGCTTTTGCCCCGTAACGGTGTTCGGCAGGATCGCCTTGCGCGGAGCAAACGGCAGATGCGTTTTGCACAGCGACGCAAGCAGCGAGGGTTCTTTGCTTCCGACGTAGAAGATCTCCACCCTTGTATCCCGCAGCAACGCCTGATAAAACTCCCAAAGCGACTTGGGCGTGAGCTTGGCGATCTCCTCTTCACATCCGCCGCATTCCACTGCGTACGGCTCGCCCCTGCACATCTGCTCGATGCAGCGGAAGCTTGCGTAGGCGGATTTGTTGTCATAACGGGCGCGGTTGTCCTCAATGAGGTTCTGCTTTTCCCGCTCGACATAAGCGGGACAGAAGCAGCCGTTTTCCGTATAGGGGTGAAACAGCAGCTGCGAAAGCAGCTTCATGCCTTCCTCCAATACCTGCATACCGTCAAACGCGTATGCGTCCTCGATGCAGGTCAGCTCCGCGGTGACGATCTGCATTTCGCCCCGTTTCTGGACATAACTGCCCAGACCGAGCGAGTACAGCTCGTCCTGCTTGCG
>CAYPYA010000176.1:0-8547 GCA_964414775.1 uncultured Ruminococcus sp.
CTGCCGCCCGACATTGCCGTCAAAAAGGCGTACTCCGTCCCCGACACCTTCCACCCGCGCTATGACGCGTCGGGCAAGAAATACCGCTACACGATCCGCAATTCCCGCCTTTCCGACCCGTTCGACGCGGACGTCTGCGTGCTGTGGGAACGGGACATTCCCGCCAAGGAGGCGGACGCGCTGTGCAGACGCTTTTGCGGGACGCACGATTTTTGTTCGTTCATGGCGGCGGGCTCGTCCGTGACGGACACGGTGCGCACGGTGACGTCCTTTACCTGCACGCGGGACGGGGAGCTGGTTTATTTCGACGTGTGCGCCGACGGGTTTTTGTACCACATGGTGCGCATTCTGGTCGGGACGGTGCTGGACATCCTCGCGGGTACGCTCAAGGACACGCCCGAACGCATTTTGCAAGCCAAGGATCGCGCATGCGCGGGACGCACCATGCCCGCAAAGGGGCTGTGTTTGGAACAGGTATATTATAAATAGAAAGGAACGTCGCTCATGTCTGCGTTTTCGGTATTCACGGACCGCAAAAAGAAACAAAAGAATACGCAAACGCCGACGGTGGAGCAATACTACCGCGCCCGTGCGGGCAGGCTGACGCAGATCCGCTATACCTGTCTGCTGCTGACGGTGCTGTTTTTGATCTACGGCTTTCTTGTGCACGGCGAGGAGCTGACGATGGATCAGTTCCGCTACATGCTGAAATTCATCGACCTGACCGAGGAGGATTCCCCCGAGATCAGCACCGAGATCCGTTACGATTTTTCGGAGGAAAACCGCGGGACGCTGTACCGCGGGGACGTCGCGGTCCTGAACGGCGAGGGGCTTTCCATTTACGGGTGGGACGGCGAGCGTCTGTTTCACGAGACCTTCCGCATGGACGACCCGCATATGGTGCCTACCGAGCAGAACCTGTTCGTGTACGATCTGGGGGGCAACGAGTTAAGGGTATTCAATCCCCTCTCACAGGTGGCGAGATTTTCCATGGAATACCCCGTTTACGGCTTCTCCGCCTGTAATACGGGCAATTTCGCGCTCATCTCCTCCGAAAAGAACTACCGCAACAGCGTTCTGGTCTACGACGAGCATATGCGGCAGATCTTCAAGCGTTCCTTCAGCGACACCTACGTCGATCAGATCTCCCTCTCTCCCGACGGGAGCACGGTTTTGGCGTTGGGTCGTAAGGCGCAAAACGGCGATCTGGTGACGGTCCTGCAGGCGTTTTCCGTCCGTCAGGAGGAGCCGCTCTTTACGGTGGCCTTCCCCGGAGAGCTTCCGCTTCGCGTCGCGTACCTGTCGGACGAACGGTACGCGGTGCTGACCAGCACCACGCTGCGCTGCTTCCCTGCAAACAGCGCCGAGCCGGACGCGTCCCTTTCCCTTTCCGAGCGCACGCTGAACGGCTGTTCGTTCGAAGACGGGCGCATCCTGCTGACCTTTTCGACCCGGACGCTGTCGGGCGAAACGGTCCTGAAGGTCTACAACGAGCGTGCCGAGCAGACGTTCGAAGCGCATTACGCGGGAGACATCCTGCAAAAAACGCTGTTCGGGGATTCGGTCTGCGTGCTGACCGTCGGGGAGCTGTTCCTGACCCCGCTGTCGGGCGGCGAGCAAAAACGGTACGAGGTGGGCAAGGACGCGCTGTGCGCCATGCCCGATACATACGGCAATCTGATCCTGTTTGAAAAGAGCCGCGCATACGATCTCTTCCAAACGGTCTCTCCCCAAAATTCTTAAAAAAGGCACGAAGTCTGAAAAATAAATTTTTCAGACTGGAAGTTTTATGGCTTGTCGGTCAAACTACGACCGACATTCGCCTACGGCGAACCGCACAATTACATTTCGTAAGAAATGTAATTTGACTTCACGTGTCAGCTAAGATAAGAAAGGCAGGCAAACGCTATGATACACCTTCTTCCCGATCTCATCATTCTTCTGATCGCCGTCCTTTCCGTGCTGATCGCATGGAAGCGCGGCTTCGTCAAGACCTTCATTTCCGCCGTTTCGGTACTGGTCGCGCTGGTGCTGACGGTATTGCTCACGGGTCCCGTGACAAATTTGCTGGAGCAGACGGGCGTTCCCGACGCGGTGCGCGGACGGATCGAGCAGACGCTGGACGACTTAGCAAGCGAAAACGCGGACGGCGACACCAAGCAGCTCGCCTCCGACCCCGAAAGCCCGCTCGCGCCGCTGCTGGAAACGGTCGGCGTCGACAGCGCGGAATTCGATCAATGGCTTTCGGAGAAGCAGCAGCTTTCCAAGGACGCGTTCCGCGACGCGCTGGTGACGTATGTCGCCGCTCCCGTGACGAGACTGCTGTTGAGCGCGTTGGCGGCGCTTACGCTGTTTGTCGGGTCGCTGCTGCTGTTGAAGCTTGCTGCCTTCCTGCTGTCGGGCGTGATCGAGCAGATCCCGTTCCTGCGCGGGGCAAACCACGCGCTCGGCATCGTGTTGGGGTGCGTGCTGGCGGTCCTGCGCATCCTGGTGTTCTGCTTCGTCCTGCGGGCGCTGACGAACGCGTCGGTGCTGGCTTCGGTGCCGTTCTTCTCCGAGATCGACCCCGAAAAGTCCTTCCTGTTCCGATTGATCACCGATTCTATATTGTTCGGCTTCTTCCTGTAAAAGGTACGGGAAGCTCCGTTTTCGTCCAAAATCGCCGCGGCGTCTCTGCCGCGTGAAAGGCATGGCATATCCATGAAACCATCCATGAAAAAACAAATTCCGAACCTGTTATGTATCGTCAGACTGCTGTGCATCCCCGCGTTCGTCCTGCTGTTCCAGAAGGGATATCGGCTCGCGGCGGCGGGCGTGTTCTGCGGCGCGTCGGCGACAGACGTGCTGGACGGCTATCTGGCGCGGCGCAACGACTGGATCACCAACGTCGGGAAGCTGTTGGACCCGCTGGCAGACAAGCTGATGCAGTTTACGGTGCTGTTGTGTCTGACCATGTCGCTTTCCGGCGTCGCGCACATCATCACGACCATCGTGCTGGTGCTGTTCACCCTGAAGGAAACGGCGATGATCGCGGGGGCGTTGGTGGTGTTGCGCGTCAAGCAGACCGCCGTCTCGTCGCTGTGGTACGGGAAGCTGGCGACCGTGGTCTTTTTCGGGATCACCCTCACGCTGATTTTGTGTCCCGAACAGCTGGTGCTTTGCGCCGTGCTGTGTGCGCTGCTGGTGTGTACCATCCTGTTTGCGCTGGTGATGTATTACATCAAGGCGTTCCGCGGCAAGTACGGCATCAAGAAGCTGGAAAACTTCAAGAAAGACAAGTCTGAAAACAAGTTTTCAGACTGAATGTTTTTGACTTGAACGTCAAACAACGACGTTCATTTCGGCAAGCCGAAAACGTTAAAAACATTCGTGCTGGCATAAGAAAGGATTTCATCTATGATTTTGCAAAAATGCATCCGATGCAAGACCCGCCCCGCCGTCATTTTCATCGGCAAGCTGGTAAACGGCAAGCAGGTACAGGAGGGGTATTGCATCAAATGCGCCAAGGAGCTGGGCTTGAAGCCCATCGACGATATCATCAGCCGCATGGGGCTTTCCGAGGAGGACCTGGACAGGATGTCCTCCCAGCTGGACGCGGTGTTCCCGCCGAACCTGTTTGACGGCATGACGCAGGAGGAATCGGACTTCGAGGACGTGGAAAACGCCGAGAACGCGGGCAATCTGATGGGGAAAACCTCCGAGCCGTCCGACGAGGAGCAGGAAAGCGACCTGCCCGCCGAGATCGCCGAGGAGCCGCTCGACCCCGTCCACCCGCTCAACGCCGACGAGCTGAAGCGCCGTCAGATGCGGCAGGCGGCAAACGCCGCCAAGAAGGGCAAAAAGCTCAAGCAGCGGTTTCTGGACTCCTTCTGCATCAATCTGAGCGAAAAGGCGCGAAACGGTCTGCTTGATCGGGTGATCGGGCGTGAACGGGAGCTGGACCGCGTGGTGCAGATCCTTTGCCGCAGGCAGAAGAACAACCCCTGTCTGATCGGCGAGCCCGGCGTGGGCAAGACCGCGATCGCGGAAGCGTTGGCGGCGCGCATCGTCGAGGGGGACGTTCCCTACCGTCTGATCGGCAAGGAGGTCTACCTGCTGGACATGACCGCGATCGTCGCGGGGACGCAGTACCGCGGGCAGTTTGAGAACCGCATGAAGGGGCTGATCGACGACGTTCTGCGGTGTAAAAACGTCATCCTGTTCATCGACGAGGTGCATTCGATCATCGGCGCGGGCAACGCCGAGGGCGGCATGAACGCGGCGAACATCCTCAAGCCCGCCCTGTCGCGCGGGGAGATCCAGGTCATCGGCGCGACGACATTGGAGGAATACCGCAAGTATATCGAGCATGACGCGGCGCTGGGCAGACGGTTCCAGTCGGTACTGGTGAACGAGCCGTCCGACAGGGAGACCATGGAAATTTTGCGGGGCATCACCCGTCTGTACGAGGCGTACCACGGCATCCAGGTCCCCGACAACCTGCTGATCAGGATCGTACAGCTGTCCAACCGCTATCTGACCGAACGCTTTCAGCCTGACAAGGCGATCGACCTGCTGGACGAAGCCTGCACGCACGCACTCTTGCGTTCGCCGAGCGTGCAGAAATACGACAAGGCGCAGGTCGAACTGGAAAAGCTGCAAAAGAAGCAGCAGCAATTGGAGGATCGCGCCTCCTCCGGCGAACAGGATTTCCAAGCCAGCGCGGAGCTGAAGGCAGCCCTGCTGAAAACGGAAAACGACCTGCTGGAGCTGGGCAAGGCGCGTTTCCGCGTCCGCGTGACGATCGAGGACATCGCGTCCGTGGTCGAGCTGTGGACGGGGATCCCCGCGTCCGGCATCAAGGCGGGCGATCTGGAAAAGCTGCAAGCCCTGCCGGAGCAATTGAAGACCCACATCATCGGGCAGGACGAGGCGATCGACAAGCTCTGCCGCGCCATCCGCCGCGCACGGGCGGGGGTGGCATACAAAAAGAAGCCGATCTCCTTCATCTTCGCGGGCAGCACGGGCGTGGGCAAGACGCAGCTGGTCAAAGACCTGTCCGTGCGGCTGTTCGACTCGGAGGACGCTCTGATCCGTCTGGACATGAGCGAATATATGGAAAAGTACGCGGTCTCCCGCATTCTCGGCTCGCCTCCCGGCTACGTCGGGTACGACGACGCGGGGCAATTGACCGAAAAGGTCCGCCGCAAGCCGTACTCGGTGGTGCTGTTCGACGAGATCGAAAAGGCGCACCCGGACGTTCTGAACGTGCTGTTACAAATTCTTGACGACGGCAGGGTGACCGATTCCCACGGGAAGGTCGTCAATTTCGAGAACACCATCCTGATCATGACGACAAACGCGGGCGCGACCTCCGTCAACGCGACCGGCTTTACCGCGACCGCAAAGGAGAGCGACGAATTGCGCGTTCGCACGGCGCTGGAAGCGTTCCTGCGTCCCGAATTCCTCAACCGCATCGACGAGATCGTGGTGTTCAACCGTTTGTCCAAGGAGCATTTCCGTTCCATCTGCCGCATCCTGCTGGGCGAGCTGACGCAGGCGCTTGCGGAGCGTTCGCTGACGTTTTCCTACACGGAAGCGGTGGTCGGGCTGCTTTCGGACGAGGGGTATTCCGAAAAGTACGGTGCGCGCAACCTGCGCCGCCTGATCCAGACCAAGCTGGAGGACGAGATCGCCTCCGTTCTGGTCGAGCGCTGCCGCGAAAAGATCCGTTCCGTCCACGCGGACGTGCAAAACGGAAGCATCGTTGTGACCGCAAACGTATAAATACGCAGCGTATAAAATACGCTTCGTATAACGCGAAACGCGTGACGGTCAGACTGTCGATCATTGGGGCTTCGCCAAATTCCCGCTCGCGCGGGAATTATAACCCCACTAAGAAAACTTTAAAATATGGATTCCAAAGGACGAGGTCCTTTGGCGGGGTGCGGGGTGGAACCCCGCATAAACGTTCCATGAAAGGAGAGCCGTCCATTGGCACAGCAAACCAACCAAACGCCGTTTCAGCCGCAGAGCGTAACGGTTTCCGAGCTGATCACGCAACTGGGCAGCGATCCGGAAAAGGGACTGTCTGCAAAAGCGGCAAAGACCCGCCGCAGACGGTTCGGAAGCAACAGCCTGCGCGGCGAACCGGAAAACGACTTCACCTCCGCTCTGAAAAAGCAATGCAAGGGGCTGACAAACCTGCTGCTGCTTCTGACCATGCTGCTGTTCTACCTGTTTGAACAGCAGACGGTCTTTCTGCTCGGCGCAATGTTATCCATTGTCCTGATGCTGGCGGGAGCGGCTCTGGAAAGCGGGGGTACGCGTCTTATGCGCATGCCCGACAAGTACGCCTTGCTTTCGGTACAGGTCATACGGGACGGCAAAATCCAGACGGTGGACAGCCGCCTGCTGGTGCCGGGAGACCTGATCTTATTGAAAAAAGGGTGCTTGGTGCCCGCGGACGTGCGCATTCTGGCGGACGACGGCAGGCTGAGCGTACTGGAGACCCCGGTCAGCGGGGTCAGGACCAGCGTTCCGAAGTCCTGTCGGCTGCTCGGCGGCGAGAACGAGGCGGTGTGCTCCAACATGCTGTACGCGGGGACGATCCTGACGGGCGGCAGATGCCGCGCGTTGGTCTGCCGCACGGGAAAGCAGACATTGACCCGTCAGATCCACGCCAAACGTGAGGACTATCTTCCGCCGCTTCTGAAGCGGGTGCGGGAGTTCTGCCGCGCACAGTCGCTCGTCGGTCTGCTCTGCTGTCCGATTTTGATCTTGGCGGGCGCGATCCGCGGCGCGGATCTGACGGCGGTGTTCGCGCTTTCGGCGGTGGTCGGGGCGTCGAGTCTGTGTGACAGCGCACTTCCGCTCGCCTGCGTCACGTTTGGGCGCGGGGTGCGGGACATGGCGAGAGACCAATTGATCGTGCGCAATCCCGATTGCCTTTCGCGTCTGGCGCAGGTCAACACCGTGATGTGTACCAAGCAGCTCATGTTCCCGCCCAAGCGCATCCGATTGCTGTCGGTCTACGCGAACGGCAAGGATACCCAGACGGACGCGCCGCCGAGCGCTGCCGTACAGAACGTTCTGAAGCTGATGCTGGTCTGTTCCGACCGTCCGCGCTCAAGCACGCCGTACGAGCAGGTGATCGCGCAGTATTTCAAGGACGCGTGCATCGCGACGGACGAATTGAGCAATACCTGGTTTCGGATGGACACGGCATACGCGGAGAACGGCGAAACGGTGGGCGTCATGGCGATCCACGGCGACCACACGGTGGTCGTGGTCAAGGGCGCACCGGAAAGCATCCTGTCCCGCTGTGCGGGATACGAGCAGGACGGGAAGGAATACCGCATGACCGCCGCGTCACGCCGCAAGATCCTTGCCGACTGTGAAAACGCGGCGAAGAAGAACGCCTATCTGATCGCGGTCGCTTCGGGCAGGACGGACGCGGACAGCCTGCGCTCCCCGTTTGCGGAGCGGCAATTGATCTTCCGCGGCTTTGCGTCCTTCCGACTTTCCATAGAGGTGGATATCGCCAACGCGGTGTACCGCTGTGCAAACGCGGGGATCGAGGCGGTGGTCTCGACGAACGACCCCTACTATACCGCCGCGAGCGTCGGGCGTTCGGCGGGTCTGATCGAGCACGAGGGGCAGATGATCAGCTCCCGCGAGATCAAGGCGCAGGAGCGCGGGCTGTTCGTTCTGAATGCGCCGAGATACAAGCTGTTCTTAGAGCCGAGCGACGATCAATGGCTGGACGTTTTGCTGCTTCGTAAGCAGGCGGGACGCGTGGTCGCCGCGACGGCGAGCGAGGAGGAGGAGCTGCCGCTGCTGCGCGAAGCGGACGTTTCGGTCGTTTCCGCCCGTTCGGGGGACGCTTTGCGCGCCTCGGCGGATCTGTTGATGAAGGAAAGCGGGTTTCAGGTGCTTGCCGACGGCATGACGGACGCACGTGCGGTCTGCTTCCGTCTGCGCCGGCTGTTACAGCTGCTGACCGTGGGCGCGGCGAGTTTGTTCCTTACCCTTTTGATCACGCTTGCGGCGGGGCTTGAATTGCCGTTCGGCGTGTCGGAAGCGCTTCTGGGCGGCGTGCTGTGCAACGGCTGCATCGCGGCGGTGATCGCGTTCCTGCCGGTAGACAGGCGGCTGCTTGCGGATGCGCTCCCGTCCATGCACAAACGCATGAACATGCGCGAGCTGCTCTTTCCGATGCTGTACGCGGCGGGCTTTGCCTGCTGTCTGACGGCGCTGTTTTGGCTGACGGGCAACAGGACCTGTACCCTGCCCGCGTTCGTGCTGTCGCAATTCCTGTACGCCTGCGGCTGCCTGTGGCAGGGCGGCGCGCTGCGAAGGAAACGCTTCGGCTACCGCCCGTTCTGGGCGCTGTTCCCGTTTCTGCTTGCAGCGGTCGCGGCGGCAACGCTGCTCCCGTGGGTAAGGGACGCGCTGGGTGTTTCCCGACTGACATCACGCGAATGGCTTTTGTCGCTTGCGTTCCCCGCGGGCTGGCAGGCGGCGGTGCAGGGAATTCTGTTCCTGCTGCCGTACATAACGAAAGAA
>CAYPYA010000177.1:0-1668 GCA_964414775.1 uncultured Ruminococcus sp.
AGCCCGAAATACTGATAGCAAAGCACCTCGTCCACGTATTCCGAAATGGATTCCAGCTGCTTTTTGACGCGTTCCATGGAAGCGGGACACAGCGCGGAATGGTATACGTCTCCCTCGAATTCAAACATTTCCATGTCCGCCCACAACGCGGAACGTCCCGCCTTGTCGTGCGCTTGACGAAGTGCTTTGTAGTAGGCGGCGGTGTCCTCCGGCTTGGATTTGCGGACGCCGATCTCATCCTGATAGGCGATGATGTCCACGTCCAGCTGCTTCAATTGCTCGACATACTCGTCGTCCGCCACCAGAACGTTCGTCCCGTACGGCGCGATCAGGATCTTTTTGTCGGGGGTGAGCTTGTGGATGAACGCGGCATAGCGGTTGACATAATCCACGAACGCAGGGTGGAAATGCTTGTTGATGCAGGTCTCGTCCGGAAGGTACCAGCCGTAGAACGACGGGTGGTTTCCGTACTGTGCCCAAAGCTGTTTCATTGCCTTGAACGCGCGCTCCGTCACCTCGGGCGAGCTCATGTTTTCCAAAGAACGCACCCAGTTGCCGTAGAAGCCGCAGGACATAAAGACCTTGATTTGGTTGCGGTCGGCGGCGTTCAGCAATGCGCCGATCGGGTCCTTGCATGCCATGTCCGCAAACGGAAAAATATCGGTGTGAAAATAGCTTTCCGCGTAGTCGTCGTACTGGATCGCCGTGTCCATCAGCACGATGTATTTCATTCCGACGGAGGCGATCTCGTCCACCTTTGCTTCCCATTGCTCCGAAGTGAAGTGGCGGCAGATGGGATTCCAGTATTTGCCCTCGGAGATGTTGTGATGCCAGAACTCAAAAAAAGTTCCCGTGATCGGTTTTTGCATAAAAAAGCGTCCTTTCCGATTTTGTTTTCTTCATTATAACAATATCCGTTCGGTTTTGCAAGTGGTTTTCACCGATTCTCTTGAAAAAGCAGCGGAAGTATAGTATACTATTACATATAACCCCGAACAAATCAAGGAGGAAACGCACCATGGCGTCGGAACGGCTGGACAAGCTGATCGCCTCACAGGGCGCATATTCGCGCAAGCAGGTCAAGGAGCTGATCGCCCGCCGCCGCGTGACGGTAGACGGCGTAACGCCCAAAAGCGCCGAGCAGAAGGCAGACCCCGAAAAAGCCCGTATCGCCATCGACGGACAGCCGCTGGTCTTTCGCCGCTATCTGTATTTGCTGCTGCATAAGCCGCGCGGGTACGTGTCCTCGACCGAGGAGCGGGACGGCCCGTCGGTGCTCACGCTGGTCCCGCAGGAGCTGTTCCGTAACGGCCTGTTCCCCGCGGGGCGGCTGGATAAGGACACCACCGGGCTGATGGTCATCACCGACGACGGACAGCTTGCGCACCGTATCCTTTCCCCGAAACGCCATGTCAAAAAACGGTATCTGGTCACGCTTGATGTCCCCGTGAACGCCGATATGCAAAAACGCTTCCGCGAGGGGATCGAGCTGAGCGAGGGAAGGACCAAGCCGGCAGAATTGCAGATCACGGGGGAACATACCGCGCTCGTCACCCTGACCGAGGGACGCTATCATCAGATCAAGCGGATGTTCGCTTGCTGCGGCGCGGCCGTGACCGCTTTGCACCGCGTCGGGATGGGAAACCTTTCGCTTCCGGACGACCTGCC
>CAYPYA010000178.1:0-2655 GCA_964414775.1 uncultured Ruminococcus sp.
GGATTGACCTTCCGCTTTTTCGGGACGGGCTGTCTGTTCCATTTTGAGGATTATCAAAACAGCGCGGTAGCGTATATCCGCGTTTGGGTGGACGGCGTTGCCCGTCGGTTCGCGGTCGCCAACGGCAAGGAGAAGGCGATCATTGAGGATCTGCCCGACGGCGTGCATACCGTTCGCGCGTTAAGGGTCACGGAAGGAACGGAGTCGCTGCGCATTTCCAAAATCACCCTTTGCGGAAGCAACCCGACGGTTCTGACGCCTCCTGCGGAAAAGCCGCTCCGACTGGCGTTCATCGGAGATTCCATCACCTGCGGCTACGGCGTTCTGGGGCCGTCGAGCGAGCCGACCTATGTGACCTATGAGCAGGATTCCTCCCGTTCCTATGCCTACCGCACCGCCGAATTGCTGGATGCGGAGGTTTGGCTGTCCGGCGCGTCGGGAAAAGGGATCGTTGCCAACTGCAACGGAAACCGTTCGGACATGACGCTCCGCCAGGCGTTCGCGTGGGAAACGCCGAACGGCGGATGCTGGGATTTCAGTCGGTTCCAGCCCGACCTGACCGTCATCAACGCGGGAACAAACGACGCGTGGGGCGGCGTGACGGACGAGGAGTTTTTGCCGATCGCCAGGCAGTTTTTGCAGGAGGTGCGCACGGCGTTTCCGGGCAAGCCGATCCTCTGGTGCTACGGCGTTATGGATCAGTACAAGCAAAACGTCATCGAGCAGGCCGTCCGTGCGTTTAACGAGGAGCAGGGAGACGCATACTATCTTGGGGTGCAGTCCATGCATCAGGTCCCGAACGAGGTCGGCGGCGGCGGGCATCCGAACACCAACACGTCCGAACGCGTTTCCGCGCTGCTTGCCGAAAAAATCAAGGAAATTCTGAAAAAGTAAGTCTGAAAAAGTAAGAAAAAAACGGCTTTACAAGTTCCTTGAACCCGTAAAGCCGTTTTCCCCCTTTTCGCGGGAGTAGATTTCCCTTTTTGAAACATGCTTCCCTTTTACGGGAAAAGCACATGGAAGTTACAGATCATCCACGTCCTGTACCGGCGTATCATCGTCACGGGGAATTCCCGTATAACTGCCTGACGGATCCGTTTCGCTGTACAAGCACATCTCTCCGATAAAATCGTCGGTCAGATCGTAAAACCCATCGTCAATTCCGCGCGGCGCAGCCTGAATCGGAAACGTATACCGCTCCCGATCGCCGATATGCGCATTGGGAATCGTCGTTCGTTTCTTATCCATATCCCGTTCCATCTCCGTTTCGTCCGTTCGATTTTCATTTCCCGGACAATGATAGGATTGCCTGCATCCGCGCCGTTCATAAGCGGAAAATAAAAACAAAAAAAGAAAGGAAAAGGTGTTTGCTTATGCGTATCGTCGGCATTGATTTCGGAGACGCGCGCGTCGGGATCGCGGTTTCGGATGAGACGGAGCTGATCGCGACCGCCGTGCACACGGTACAGGTTTCGGGCGTCAACGACGCGGTGAAGAAGTGTTGTGAGGAAATCAAATCCCTCGGCGGAGAACACATCGTTTGCGGACTTCCCTACAATATGAACGGAAGCGAGTCCTTCCGCGCGGAAAAAACGCGCGTGTTTGCGCAGAAATTGCAGGAAGCGAGCGGACTGCCTCTTTCCTTTACGGACGAGCGCCTTTCAACGGTGGAAGCGTATACCTATATGAACATCACGGACATGAAAAGCAGCAAGCGCCGTTCCGTCATCGACGCGATGTCCGCGCAGATCATTTTACAATCCTTTCTGGACCAAAAAAGGCAAAGCGGCAAAGCTTAAACCGTTCACAAAGCTTGAAGCGCAAAACAATACAAAAAATGTAAAATAGGGCTTGACAAACGCATCCCAATCATGTATAATAACTTTCGTGCCTTGGGGGAACTCAGAGGGCAAACGGAATCATATCACCTTATCGGGGTGTGGCTCAGCTTGGTAGAGCGCCACGTTCGGGACGTGGAAGCCGAAGGTTCAAATCCTTTCACTCCGACCAAAAAGAAAAAGTCGCGTCAGCGACTTTTCTTTTTGTACTCTTCTCTTTTCTCTCTTCTATCTTCTCTTTTCTCTGAAAAGCAAACGACTTTTTCCAGATAACCAGATAAGAGATAGAAGAGAAAAGATAAGAGAATAAGGTAACTTTGCTTCGCAATTTCGCTTCGCAATTTTGCTTCGCAATTTCGCTTCGCAATTTTGCTTCGCAATTTTGCTTCGCAAAGCATAAAAAAACGCCAAAGGTACTTGACTTTTCCGGGAAGCGATGATATAATCAGTTAGTAAAAGGTGATAGTGTGCCTTTTTGGCTTTTGCGTTCGGGAAAGTGGGACATTTTCGGGCGTGGCAATCAAAGAACGTCCTAATTTTTCTGAAGAAGGAGAAAACGTGCATGAAGAAAAAAACTACGGTGACGTCACTGGTTCTGAGTGCTCTTTCCATGCTTCTGTGCCTTTCCATGCTGGTCGGTACCTCCTTTGCGTGGTTCACGGACAGCGTGACCTCTATGAATCGGATCATCGCCGGTAATCTGGATGTGACTGTGTACTACAGCACAACCGACCCCCAAGATCCGAATAGCTGGCATCCCCTTGACGGGACGACGCAGGATCTGTTTCAATCGATCGACGGTGATTCCGGAACAGAA
>CAYPYA010000179.1:0-3036 GCA_964414775.1 uncultured Ruminococcus sp.
AGATCCGCTCATCCTGTAACGTTCGCTTCAGATCGGGAATGGAGATCTCCCCGAAATGGAATACCGACGCGGCAAGCCCCGCGTCCACGGTCGGAACTTCGCGGAATAAGCGCACGAAGTCCTCCTTCGAGCCCGCACCGCCGGAAGCGATGACCGGAACGTCCACCGCGTCGCACACGTCGCGCAACAGTTCCAGATCGAACCCTTGCTTGACGCCGTCGGTATCGATCGAATTCACCACGACCTCTCCCGCTCCCGCGTTGACGCCGTCCCGGATCCACGAAATGGCTTCCCTGCCCGTGTTCTCCCTGCCGCCCTTGGCAAACACGCGATACACGCCGTCCACCCGTTTGACGTCCGCGGACAGCACGACGCATTGATTGCCGTACCGTCTGGCGGCTTCTCCGATCAGGCTCGGATTGCGCAAAGCGCCCGAATTGACGCTGACCTTATCCGCACCGCATTTCAGCACACGGTCGAAATCCTCCAGCGTCTGTATGCCGCCGCCTACGGTCAGAGGGATGAAAACGCTGCTTGCCACCTCGCGCAGAATATCCGCAAACAGCTTGCGTCCCTCGCAGGACGCGGTGATGTCGTAAAACACCAGCTCGTCCGCCCCGTTCTCGGAATAGTACCTGCCCAATTCGACCGGGGAGGAAACGTCGGACAGCCCTTGAAAGTTGACGCCCTTGACGACGCGCCCGTCCTTGACGTCCAGGCAGGGGATGATACGTTTGGTAATCATTTCGCCACCTCGACCGCTTCCCGCAGGGACAGCGCCCCCGTGTAGTACGCCTTGCCGACGATCGCACCGTACAGATCCAGCTGGCGCAGTGCGCGCACGTCCTCCAAAGACGATACGCCGCCCGAAGCCGTCAGATGCAGCGCATACCGCCGGGAAAGCGTTCCGTACAGGGAAAGGTTGGTTCCGCGCATGGCGCCGTCTCTGGAAATGTCGGTACAGATGACGTAGGAAACGCCGCAGTCCTGCATACGGCACAAAAAGGAATCCAACGTATACGGCGTTTGCTCCAGCCAGCCCTTGATCGCCACCATTCCGTCCCTTACATCCGCGCCGACCGCGATCCTGTCCCCGTAATCGGCGACCGTCTTTTCCAAAAACGCCGGGTCTGTCACCGCCGCCGTCCCCAGAATCACACGGGACACGCCCGCAGCAAAGCAGCGTTCCACCGCCTCGCGGGTACGGATCCCCCCGCCCAGCTCGACGAACAGTCCGGTTTGGCTCGCCACCCGTTCCACGACCGACAGGTTCGGCATCGTCCCGTCGCGCGCCCCCTCTAAATCCACCATGTGGATATGCGTACAGCCCTGTGCGCGAAAATCGGCGGCGATCTCCTCCGGATGCTCGCTGTAAACGGTCAGCTGCCGATAATCCCCCTTATACAGGCGCACCGCCTTTTTCTCGTATAGATCGATTGCAGGAAATAAGATCATGCTTTTTGTCTATCCCTTTTCTGTAACTTATGTTTGCAGGCAAAACGCCCGTAAGATGTTCAGACCGACTTCCCCGCTCTTTTCGGGGTGGAACTGACAGCCCATTACGTTGTCCTTCGCAACGGCGGCGGTCAGTTCCTTTCCGTATTCCGTGCTTGCCACCAAACTGTCCGCACAGTCGGTCGCAAAATAGGAATGGACGAAGTACACGTGGTCTCCCTCGTTGGTGTATCGCAGCAGCGGGTGCTTTCGTTCGATGTGCAATGCGTTCCAACCGATATGCGGGATCTTCAACTCGGACGGGATATAGCCCTGCATGGGAACGACGCTTCCCCGCAGCAGCCCCAGCCCTTTGTGTTCGCCGTATTCATAGCTTTTTTCAAACAGCATCTGCATACCGAGACAGATGCCCAGAAGCGGCGTTCCGCGCTCCGCCGCCCGACGGATGACAAAGTCCAGTCCGCGCTCGGACAGCTTTTTCGACGCGTCCGCAAACGCGCCGACGCCCGGCAGAACGATCCGCTCTGCCTGTTCGAGCGTCTCCTTATCCCCCGTCACGACGGCGTCCGCGCCGATCTTACGCAGGGAGGAGCACAGGGAAAACAGATTCCCCACGCCGTAATCCACGACCGCGATCATGCAAGCGTCCCCTTGGTAGACGGGATGTCGCCCGCAAGCGACGCGTCCTGTGCGACCGCCTGCTTCAGGCTTCTTGCCAGCGCCTTGAACGCACCCTCCAAAATATGATGGGAATTGCTTCCGGCAAGCTGACGCAGGTGCACGGTCGCCTTGGCGTTCCACGCAAAGGCGCGGAAGAATTCCTCTCCCAGCTCCGTGTCAAACGTTCCGACCTTTTCCGTCGGGAGGTGAAGATCGCAGTAGCAGCCTCCCCGTCCGGACAGATCCACGGCGGCAAGCAGCAGTGCTTCGTCCATCGGAAGCGTCAGACTGCCGTATCGGGTGATGCCGCGCTTCTCCCCCAGCGCGTCGGCAAACGCTTTGCCGAGCAGGATCCCGATATCCTCGACCGTGTGATGATCGTCCACGTCGGTGTCACCCCGACAGCTCACGGTCAGGTCAAACCGACCGTGGGAGGCAAATAACGTCAGCATGTGGTTCAAGAACCCCACCCCCGTGTCGATCTGCGCTTTGCCCGTTCCGTCGATGTCCAAAAAAAGCGTGATGACGGTTTCCGCTGTTTTGCGTGTCAGCTTGGCTTGTCTCATGGCTATGTCCGTTCCTTTCCTATGCGCTTATATTTATGCGGGGCGCTGCCCCGCGCCCTGCCAAAGGGCTTCGCCCTTTGGAATCCATATTTTAAAGTTTTCGAGGGTTTATAACCGGTATATCAGAGAAATTCCGGTTTTGGAACTATTTTTCAAAAAGTCCCCTAAATGGAGTTCGCAAAGCCCCAATTTCACTTGATCGATCGTCTGCTATGCGCCTATGCAAGCGCGTCTGTTTTGGTTTGCTTGCCGTCTAAGATGTCCCGCATGCATGCAAGCAGGGTCTGCATCTGTTCCTTCGTTCCGATCGTGATGCGGTTGAAATCGCGGATGCGCTCCGTATTGAAATGGCGAA
>CAYPYA010000180.1:0-7661 GCA_964414775.1 uncultured Ruminococcus sp.
TCCGTCAAGGGCGCGTACCCGAACCCGGTCGGACAGAAGCGGATCCCGCCGCCTTCTCCGCAAAGGAAGACGCCCTCTTCGGTTTGCAAAAGGCAGGAAACGGGAGCGCCGTAGGTGCCGATCTTCACGCCGTCCTCCAAACGGTATGCGCCGTCCGAGGTCAGCAAAAGCTCATCCGTAAGCAGAAGTGCTTCGCCGGAAAAGGAGAACCGAACCGAAAGGTCGCTCAGCCGCATCGCACGCGTTCCGCAGAACAGCCAGCCGCCTGCAAACCGTTTCGGCGCGTTTTGCAGGGACAGCGCGGGGGTAAACGGCTGCATCCCCTCCGTTTGGTCGTAACGAAGCAGCGTATTGTCGGCGTTTCGGTACAGCCAGAGCGTCTCCCCGTCGGTATACAGCTCGTCCGCATCCGTTTCGCAGACAGCCGTCAGGCTGCCGTCCTCCAAAGAGACGGTCTGCAAAGCACCCTCCGACAGGCAGTAGATCTCTCCGCCGTGCGCCGTCAGCCATGTTCCGTTTACGGAATAGGTCACGGTGGGCGTCCCGCCTTCCCGCACGGTCGATCGGTCCAGCAGTGTGATCTGTTTTGTACCGAACACAGCAAGCCCGTGTTCGGTAAACGCATAGCCGAGCACCGGCGCAGCGTCGATAAACGAGCGGTACTCACCGCTTGATATTTCATAAACCCGCAATCCGCCCGACATCGCGCTGTACAAAGCATACCAGTCATGCTCCGTATCGACGATCATGCCGCATTTGGGCACGGTATTTTCCCACTCCCGCGCGCCCGTTTGCAGGGTAAAGAGGTACAGGCGGCTCTCGCTCCCGTTTTCCACCCGCAGGATATGCTCCCCGTCGGCGGTCACCACGGTCTCCCCCGAAAACGCAACGCCGTCCAGCAAAGCGTTTCCGTTTCCCGCAATCGTGATGTGCACGGGATGGTCGTACACGCCGCCGTCCTGAACGCCCGTCACAAGCGGCAGGTCGCCGTCAAAGAAGAACGGGTATTCACTCACGTCCCCGACGCGGTCGGTCAGACGGAACAAATGCCAGCCACGCCCGGTAACGGCATCCCCCGACGCATACGGAAATCCGTCTACCGTCGCCGTGCCGCCGCTGTATGTGATACGGACGCCGTCGCCGCCCTCCTGCACCGTATAGCTCGCGGGAGAATAGAGCAGGCGGAACGGGACGGTTTTGGTAAGCCCCCGATCGGTCACGGTCAGCGTATGCCGACCGTTGCGAAACACGGCTTCTCCATCCTGAAACGGTTCGCCGTCCAGAAACGCTTCTCCGCGGTTGAAATGGATGACCACCCGCTCGCGGTACGAACGGTCGGCCTCCACACCGGTGATCAGCGGCTGGTTGACCGTCGTGACCGCCCGCAGTGCGCTGAGCGTTCCGTAGCCGACGCCGCCTCTCTCCCGTTTTCGCCCGTCGGCAAACAGGGAAAGCATTTCCGCTCCGTCCAAACGGATCCCTTCGTCCAACGCCGAAAGCGCCAACGCCGCAATGCCGGACGCGACCGCCGCCGCGTAGCTCGTCCCGCTTTTCACACGATAGGGCTCCGGATACTTGCCCGCCACGGCAAGCAAGGTCAGACCCTCTCCGGGGAGCAGCACGTCGACGTCGTAGCTTCGCTGTGAGAATCCGGAACGCGTTCCGTCCGGCGCGCAGGAGCCGACCGAGATCACGCCCTCGTAGGACGCGGGGTACACGTCCTTGTCCCCCTGCTCCTTTTCCCCGTCGTTCCCCGCCGCCGCGATCAGAACGCATCCGCGGTCCAGCGCGTACCTGACCGCGTCATATTCCGCGGCGGAATAGGTGTACCCGCCCAGGGACAGGTTCAAAATCTTCGCGCCCGCGTCCGCCGCAAAGCGGATGCCGCGGATCAGATCGGAGGAATAGATGATGTTCGCGCCGTCCGCGACACGGATCGGAAGGATCTGCACCCCGTAGGCGATCCCGGCGATCCCCTTCCCGTTCTGCGCGGCGGCGGCGATCAAACCGATCACCGACGTTCCGTGCCCGTCCGGGTCGCCCGAAACGCCGAGCGTATGGGTGACCGCGTCGTAGCCGTTGAGCAGCGCCGTTCCCTGCAGGTCCTCATGGGAGCGATCCACTCCGGTATCCAGCACCGCGACGATCAGGTCGCGCTTGGGAACGACGGATTGCCAGGCGGAAAAGATCTCCGCCTGATCATACATCGGCTGCTCGGCAAGCAAGGGGTCGTTCGGGAGCTCCTCCAATTGCAAAGTATGATCCGCGCAGCAATACAAAAGCGCGTCCCCGCACGCGGCCTGAAACGCGTTCACGTCGCGTAAGGACACCGAAAAAACGCGGTCCTTCGAATCGGAAAGCAGCGTGTAGGACGTTCCGTCCAGCAGTGCAAGCAGCTCCGCTTCCGCAAGCGTATCGGAAAAACGGACGATATACCGCCCCTCCCGATCCTCCGTCTGAGCAAAAAAGCGTGAAGAGACGTTCGGTTCCGACTGCCCGCAGGCGTCAGACAACGTCTGTTCACGCCGCCGATCCTCATCGGCAAACACATTTTGGCAAAAAAAGCCCGCTCCCGGCACACCGAACAGGATCGCCGGAAGAAAAACAGCCAGAGCAAGGACCACCGACACAAGCCGCTTCATATTTTCCCCCAAAAATATATGCCAATCAAACGACCGCTTTCACGGTCCGAAATTCATCACTTTCCTCCGTATGCCCCGCGTCACGATACAAAAACAGCGTCGGAAGCGTTTCCAACCCCTCCGAAGCGTTCTTTTTCGCTTCCAGAAGCAGCAGGGACGGCTTCTCCCCCGGAGAGGGCGCGACCAGTCGCAGCCGCTTCGGCTCCAGATCGCGTCCGCGCAATGCCGAAAACAGCGAAACCATGCGGGAGGGCAGATAGACACAGAAAAACCGACCGCCCGACTTCAGCGCCCACGACGCGGCGGCGGCAAGCTCCTCCACACGCAAAAACTCCTCATGCCACGCGATACGCTTTTCGACCGTCAGATTCCGCTTTCCGCAGTCGGTCTTCAGATACGGCGGGTTGCTGATCACGCTGTCCATCGAACCGGCAAGCAGGATGTCCCGATAGGCGCGCAGGTCGCCCTGCAGCACCTCCACGCGGTCGGCAAAGCCGTTTTTCACAACATTTTCCCGCGCAAGCTCGGCATACTTCTGCTGGATCTCCAACGCCACAAACCGCGCACGGCTGCCGGACGCCAACAGCAAAAGCGGCAATATCCCGCTCCCCGTTCCGAAATCCGCGCAAACGCCGCCGACGATCCGTTCGGACGCAAACGCGGCAAGCAGCAGCGCGTCCGTCCCGAAGCGGATCCCCTCTCGGTATTCGCTCAGGACCAAGCCGCCGTTGATGTTTGTCTCACACCGTCCGTACCGCATCGCTTCACCTTCACGTTCACGACCGTGCCCTTGCATACGGATTTTCGCGCAAAAGCCGATCAAGTCCCGTTTCGCTTTTCGCTTTTTAGAAAATGCGCCCCTTTGGGAATGTCCCTACGGAGCGCACCTCATGTACGATTCCTTTGACGCTTTCGGAGCTTTATTCCTTCGGAGCGCCGACCGGACATACGCCGGCACATGCGCCACAGCTCAGGCAGGTTTCGGGATCGATCTCGTACTTTCCGTCCTCGCCTTCGGAAATCGCGCCGACCGGACATTCACCGGAGCAAGCGCCGCAGCCGATGCAAGCGTCCTTATCGATTACAAATGCCATCGTTGTTTACCTCCAATATCAGGATGATTCTATCATAGCACAAAGCGATGCGTTTTTCAATAGGATTTTTCAAGGAATTTGCTTTTTTTCGCGATATATTTTACCGATCGGCGGACTTGATATTCCGCAGGACCGCGTCGCGCGAGGTATAGGGGACGTCCTTCTTCACATAGGCTTCCTCATTATACTTGAGCAGCAACGAAGCGTGGGCGTTCATGAAATCCGTGTCCATATTCGTCATCCCGCCGGACAGCGCGCCCGCAAACCGCGCGGGATCGGACTCCATGACCGATCTTTCCCCGTCGGCAAGCTGGCTGAGCAGGCTTTGATACAGATCATTCAGCAGGCTGTTGAAGTTTCCGTGTCCGTCGCTCCCGTCACAGCGGCCGTAATGCTCGAAAAGGGTATCCAGCGTATCCTTCGTCAATTGGATCTGCCCCGAATGCACTTCCTTATAGTAATCCTCCGGAAGCGGCAAAGCGGGGTCGAGCGTCGCGTTCTCGTAGATCGGGTTGACGTACTTCACCTCCTGCCGCAAAAAGAAGCTCGGAGACTGCATGTTCTCGACCATGTTGTACAGGGACGACGGCGACAGCTCAAGATAGAAATCGGCGCTGTAGCCCGTCAAAGCACAAATCGCCTGTGCCGACGTGGTGATCGGATAGATCCGCAGATAGTCCCGCAAAGGAACGGGAACGTTGACGTCGTTATACAGCGAAGCGTCCAGCGATAATTTACAGGAAACGATGATGCGCTTATCGGAATTGAAGCGCATAAACTGCGCCGAAAGCACCTCTCCGTTGGCGTTTTTCGTAACGATCAGCCCGTTGAGAATGCCGAGCCCGTCGCCGGGATCCACCGGAATGACGATATCGCCGCCGGAAGAGGACTCCGCCGGACGGGATACCACCGCCGGTCCTTCATCGGACGTCTCCGCGTCCGCCTGCGGCAGCAACGCTTCCATATCATCGTAGAAAAACCACGCAAGACCGCCGAACACCAGCGAAGCGATCAGAAACGTTATGAAAAAATTCCGTAAGGAAGAAGCCAATGCCACTCACCAATTCCTTTCATTCGAGGTGTGCCCATTATACACCCTTTTTTTGTGTTTGTCAATCCTTTTGCTCTTGACAAAGCCGCGAAAAGAGGTTATAATGTAAATATTCTTTTAAGTGTTTCAATATATTTCAATTCAGATAGGAGACGCTCATGAACCGCAAATTCAAGCTCTGTTCACTTTTTCTCATTCTCGCGCTTGCGCTCTCGCTTTTGTGCGCCTGCCAAAAAACGGACGCGACCGAATCGGGATCGGATGCTGCCCAAACGCAATCCGGCTCCGTTTCGGCGGAGGAATCCTGCATTCCCCCGGAGGTCATCGACCTCGGAGGGCGGGAGATCAACGTTTACTGCTGGGACTGGTCGTCCGGCTCCATCCTCGGATACACGGGCGAGATCCTGTACAGCACGGAAAACAATGAATCCAAGGTAGACGTCGCCAAGAAAAAGGTCGTCGACTATGTGCAAACGACCTATAACTGCAAGATCGGCGGCACTCTGGAAAACTCCAAGCAGTGGATAGACAATGTGCGCAACATGGTCATGAGCAGCGAATACACCTACGATATCCTGTTCAACAGCACGACCTATATGGCGAATCTGGTCAACAACGATCTGCTGACCGATCTGAAGGGCATCTCCACCATCCATTTTGAAAATCCGTGGTGGGATCAGAACGCGGTGCGCGATCTGTCCATCGGCAACCGCCTGTACTACGTCTGCGGAGATATCAACACCTATGACGATCTGGGGACGTGGTGCGTGCTGTTCAACAAAACGCTCAAGCAGTCGCTCGGCATTCAGGAGGACTTTTACCAGATGGTAAAGGACGGCACCTGGACGCTTGACAACTTCATGGAGCTGTGCAAGGGCGTGACGACCAACCTGAACGGCGGAAACGACATCGACGAATTTGACCGCTGGGCATTCGGCACGGAGCTTTACAACATCTACGTGCAGGTCGTCGGCGGCGGACTGCACGTCGCGCAGAAGGATGAGCGCGACCTGCCGCAGCTGGTGGTGGAATCGCAGAAGGAAGCGACCTACAGCGCGCTGGATAAGATCATCACCTTCTACAACAGCGGAGAAGCAATGATCGCCAACGGCGGAAAGTACTCCCAGTATGACAGCCCGTGGGAGGCGACGGTACATAAGGCGTTCATCGAGGGCCGCGAGTTGTTCTATATGTGCGGTCTGATCCACGCCGCGTCCTTCCGCGTCATGGAGGACGATTTCGGTATTCTGCCGATCCCGAAGACCTTTGCCAATCAGGATTCCTACTACCATACCGTTTCGACCGGAAACTCGTCCTATATGGCGCTTCCGTTCGGCGTTCCGAACCCGGAGGAATTGGGCGTGGTGATCGAGGCGATCGCCATGAAATCGCGCGAGTACGTCAGACCGGAATTCTATGAAACACAGCTGAAGTACCGTGACGCCCGCGACAACGAATCGGCGGAAATGCTGGATCTGATCTTCTCGACGCGTTCGTTCGATCTCGGACCGATCTACAACTGGGGCAACATCATGAGCTGTTACACCACGCTGGACATCAATTACGCATCCAAGTTCGATTCTGTCATGGATGCGGCAAACGAAAAGATGCTGGAGACCGTCGAGCTGATCCAGACGGCAGCCTCCTGAGGATCCCCGAAAAGCATTTTTGCAAAAGCATAACGTAAAAAATGCAGCCCGCCTGCATTTTTTACCGTTTTGCGCATAAAAAATCCGAAACGGTTTTTCCCAAAAACCGCATCCCCCCGTTTTTTCTGATCTGAAAGGATGAACATACAAATGTATCTTTGGGAAGCGGCATTATACGGACTTTTGCAGGGCGTTGCGGAATTTCTTCCGATCTCCAGCTCCGGTCACCTCGCGCTGGCACACAATTTCTTCGGGCAGGAAAGCATGGATTCGCTCGCGTTTGACGTGCTGCTGCATTTGGCGACGCTGTTGGCGGTGGTATTGGTATACCGCAAAGAGGTGTTCGAGATCATCAAAGGGTTTTTCACCCTGCTCTATAAGCTGTTCACCGGCAGGCTGTTCAAAAAAAGCGGCAGGTATGAGCAGCTGACGTTCGGGGAGCGGTTGTTTCTGATGCTCTGTCTGGCGACGCTTCCGCTGATCCCGATGGTCCTTTTGGAAGGCTATGTAGAGGCGCTGAACCAATACAGCTGGGCGATCGGCATTCTGCTGATCTGCAACGGCGTGATGCTCTGGGTGAGCGACCGCCTGTCCGCGGGAACAGTCGATCTGGAAAAAGCGGGCTGGAAAAAGCCGTTTCTGATCGGCTGTGTGCAGCTGTTCGGCGTTCTGCCGGGCATTTCCCGTTCCGGCTCGACCATTACGGGCGGGCGGCTTTGCGGGCTGACCAGAGAGGACGCGGTGCGGTTCTCGTTTTTGATGTCCCTGCCCGCGATCCTGGGCGCATGCGTGCTGAAGCTGCCGGATTTCTTCCAAAGCGGCATGGAGCAAACCATGGTCGCCCCCTGCGCCGTCGGCGCGGTGGTCGCGCTGCTTGTCGGTCTGGTCGCGATCAAGCTATTGCAATTCTTTTCCAGAAGGAAAGGCTTTACGGTGTTCAGCGTCTACACCATCGTCATCGGCGCGGCGGCGATCCTTGCCGATTTGTTGCTTTAAGGCAGACAGGAGGTGCGGTTTTGGCTACCGCAAAAAAAACGAAGAGACCCTCGCGTCCCGTGAAAAAGAAGGCGACTGCGAAACGCTCCGGCGACACGCAGAAGAAAACGGGCGGAACGTATACCCTTTTGCTCCGCTACGTTTTGGCTTTTTTCGCCGTCTTTCTCATCCTGACCTTCTTTCCGCAGATCGATTCCGGTCTGCTGGGCGGCGTGCGCGAGGTATTGAA
>CAYPYA010000181.1:0-5750 GCA_964414775.1 uncultured Ruminococcus sp.
CGCACATACGGCGACAGGACAAGCGTCAGCAAGGCGTCCAGACCGAACAGCAGACAATGTGTGGACAGCTTGGGCGTGAACATATCCCGAAAGGAAGTGCCTGTTTTGACGATATACCACAGGATCCCGATGCCGAAATACAGCAGAAACGCAATGCAAAGTCCGACCGCCAACGCGGGAAACGGATTCCGATACATCGCTTTCCGCATAGCGGAGACCGCCAGCGCACACAACGGCAAAGCGATCAGCACTCCGCCGGACGCCCCGAACAGAAACGCCGTCCCGCGCGCCGCGCCGACGTACACCGGAAGCCACACGCCTGCCAGCAGATACACTCCCGCGCTCAGCATCGCATACAGCGGCTCCAGCACCGCCCCCGCAAGCAAGATCACAGCCAACGCCGGCGACACTCCGGCAAGCGAATATGCCCCCATCACCGAAGCGACCAAAGCAAGCAGCAACGCGCCGCCCAGCTGGGTCTTGGTTTTCTTTTTCACGGTGGATCACCCTACCTTTCTGTCACGAAGCGTTCTATTCGCTTCTGCTTTTGATTTTAACCGATTTTGCGAAAAATGTCAACCGCATCTTGCACTTCTTCCTAAATTATGATAAAATAATAAAAAACAAACAGAAAGGGTTCAATTGCCATGCAGCTCTCTTTTTCCGACGGATGCAGTGCGAACGCCATCCGTCAATATATCGAAAACACGCCCAAGGACGGCACGTCCTTACGCGCGTTCCGTTTATACCGCAAAGGCGAAACGGTCAGCGCGACCTTTACCCCGTACCGCCCGGAGGATCGGATGCACCTGTATTCCCTCTCGAAATCCTTCACCTCGATCTCGGTCGGGATCGCGCAGGACATGGGGCTTCTGAACGTGAACGAACGGATGCTTGATATCTTTCCGGAATGCGCGCCCACGGAAATTTCCGAAAACCTTGCGTCCATGACGCTGGGGGACGTTCTGTCCATGCAGTCGGGTCACGAGGTATGCCATCTGGGTCAGCTGCGGTTTTCCGCGGACGCGGTGAAGACCTTTTTGGCGATGCCGGTCGTATACAAGCCGGGCACGACGTTTGTCTACTCCACCGCCGGCACCTGCGTCTGCGGCGCGGCGGTCGAAAAGCGTTCGGGCATGAAGCTGAACGACTTTATGGACACCTACCTGTTTTCCAAGCTGGGCATCCGAAAGCCGGACGTCATCTGCACCGCCGACGGGCATCATTGCGGCGGAACGGGCATCCATCTGTCCGCCGACGACATCCTGAAATTCGGCATGATGGTGCTGCACAACGGCGTTTACGAGGGCAAACGCATCGTGAGCGAGGATTGGTGCAGAAAAGCGACGCAGAAGATCGCGGACAACAGCAGCAACGGTTCTCCCGACTGGGTCGCGGGATACGGCTATCAATTCTGGCGCAACGCGCGCGGCGGATTCCGCGGAGACGGCGCGTACGGTCAGCTTCTGATCATCCTTCCCGAAGAGGACACCGTATTCGTTCAGCTGGCGGAAGCCACGAACATGCAGGCGGAGGTCACCCGTATTTACGAGCTGCTGGACGCTATCGAGGGAAGCAGCACACAGGAGGAAAAGGACGCGCTGACCCAGACCGCGCAGGCGGTCGGCAAAGCGCTGTCCACCGACAAGCACGTCGACGAGACCCATTCGTTCGCGCCCAACATGGCGGGACTGCGCTCCGCGACGCTGACCGACGACGGCAAAAAACTGACCGTTCGGTTCGAAACGGAATACGGCACACAGTTCCTGACCGCCGGGAACGGCTTCTGGGCGGAAAGCCGTTTGATGCTGCGCTGCTGCAACGCTTCCATCACGCATATGGACCCCCATTTCGGATGGATCGAGAAGCTGAACTTCTATGCGTCCTACACGGTGGACGGAGACGGCGTGCGCATCCTTGCCAAGCATATGGACACGCCGCACACGCAAACGTTCCTGTTTGCCCCCGACGCGCTGCGTCTGTCCACGAACGTCGGAACTCTGCATCCGGACGCGACGACGGTCAACTATGTCTAAGCTGCTCTCCCCCGCCGGAAGCCCCGACGCATTGCGCGCCGCGATCGACGCGGGAGCGGATGAGGTATACCTCGGCGGGACGCAGTTCAACGCCCGTGCGGGGGCGAAAAACTTCACCGCACAGCAATTGGTACAGGCAGGGCAGCTCTGCCGCGACGCGGGCGTTTCCCTGCACATCACGCTGAACACCCTGGTGTATGACCGTGAGATCCCCAAGGTTCTGGACGAGGTCGCATTTTTACAGCGCGAGGTCGCGCCGCAAGCCTATATCGTACAGGATCTCGGACTGGTCAAACGGCTCAAGGAGCGGTTTCCGGAGCTGATCCTGCATGCCAGCACGCAGCTGCGTCAGCATTCCTCGGGCGGCGTTTCGCTGTTGAAAGCGCTGGGCTTTTCCCGCGTGGTGCTGGCGCGCGAGATGTCGAAAGAGGACATCGCGTCCTTTGTGCAAAACGCGGACATCGAGAGCGAGGTGTTCGTCCACGGAGCGCTTTGCGTCTGTGAAAGCGGCGGGTGTCTGATGTCCTCCATGATCGGCAGACGGAGCGGAAACCGCGGGGAATGCGCACAGCCCTGTCGCCTTGCCTACCGCGGAGAAAACATGTACCCGCTGTCCTTGAAGGATCAATGCCTTGCGGCGTATATTCCCGCATTGTGCCAACTCGGCGTAACCGCCTTCAAGATCGAGGGGCGGATGAAAGCGCCGAGCTACGTCTACACCGTGACCTCGGTCTACCGACGTTTGATCGACGAGCAGCGCGCGCCGACGGAAGCGGAGCTGCGGCGGATGCGGGACGCGTTCTCGCGTTCCGGCTTTACGGCGGGATATTACGAAAACAAGATCGACGGGCGCATGTTCGGCATTCGCAGGGAAGCGGATAAAAAGAAGACCGAGCAGCAGCCGGAAAAACGCACGGTCTACCCCTATAAGCGTACCATACAGCCAAGCGATCCGCCTGCGTTTCAAATGCCGCAAAGGGACGAGAAACGCGTCCTCCCCGCCAAGCAGCAATTGGGCTACGTCGCGCGGTTCGAAGGCGTTTTCCCGCGTTCGTTCGCGGCGTTTTCGGACGCCGTCCGCATCGACCTGCCGCTTTGGCGGCTACAGGAAGCGGACATACGGGGCTTGGAGGAGCGCGTCAGCGCCATCCTGCCGCGCGTGGTATTTGACCGCGAGGAGGAGGACGTTCGGCGGCTGTTACAGCAGGCAAAGGAAAAAGGCGTAAGGCACGCGACCGTTCCGAACCTGTCGCTGCTGCACCTGACAGAGGGATTTTACCTGCACGGCGACTACCCGCTGAACCTGTTCAACCGCGAGACCGTTCCGCTGCTGGAGGGCTATTCCTTTTCCTCATTGTTCGTTTCGCCCGAAGCCGACCCGAAAAGCTTCGGCTTTTCCAAGGCGGCACTGGAAGCACTCGGCTACGGGAGAGTGCCGCTGATGCACACGCAGACCTGCATCATCCGCAACGTGAGCGGAGCGTGTCAGCAAAAAGATCTTTGCCGCGCGACGCTGACCGACCGCACGGGCGCGTCGTTCCCGCTCTTACGGGGATACAAGCACCGCAATCTGCTGTACAACTCCCTGCCGTCCTACCGTCTGGATAAACGAAAGGAATGGAAAAAGGCGGGCGTGGGGCTGATGACGCTGCTGTTCACCACCGAAACCGAACGGGATATGCAGAACATCCGCGACCGCTTTCTTGCGTCCGCTCCGCCCGACGGGTTAACGTTCACAAGAAGATAGACCCATTGACAAAGCCTGTCTCAAGCACGAGACAGGCTTTTGTTTGATTCAAATTGCTTCAAATGAATAGGTACGCGCCGAGCATACGCTTGGGACCGTCGTCCTCGTAATGCAGGAATCCGGTGCGCAGGGCTTCCTCCAGTACCGCGCCGCGCAGGGAGCAGAAGATACAGTCGCAGGCATGCGCGACCGCGAAGCGATCCTCCCGCAGGAAATCGGAAACGTCCGCGCCGACGACCTCCATGCAGAACCGATACAGCTCCAAAGCGATCTGCACCGCCTTGTCGAACAAAGCGCGGCAGGCTTCCTCCTGTTCGGGCGTGCGCTTGTTTTGCGTTCCTTGCTTCATCACGAGGATGTTCGGCTTGTACGTCCCGCCGTCCTTTTTCAGATAGCCGTATCCGACCAGCTTCTCCAGCATCTTCGGATCGGCGGCAGACGCATTTCCCGTCGCGGCATCGACAAGCGCATACTGTTCCTCGGGGGAAAGATGCACCGGCGTTTGATACTGGATATCCCGATAGCAGAATTTATACTGCCCGAAATTCGATACCTCCCCGCCATGCAGTCCGACAAACGCGGGTTTTTCCCCATGATAGTTCTCATACCCCGACAGATCCCATTCCCCGTTATTCGGGCGGACGGTCTGTCCGAATTTGCCCGGATGCTTCGGGATCGGCTCGCCGTCTTTCGGATACACCTTTTCCTTCGCAGCCCAGAAAACACGGTCCACCCACCTCATCAGAAGCGCCCACTTGGCGTCCTCATACGGCTGAAATTCCTCATCTTTTCCGCTCTCGTCAATCGCAAGCAATTGCGTCAGCAATTCCGTCAATTGCGGCGTGATCTCTTTTTGCTTTGCATAATAGCGTTCCTGCGCTTTGGCGCTGATGATCATGAAATCCGTTTCATACCGGTCGCCGTTTTTGCGCATCAGGGTCTCCCTTACCAGCCGTTCCAAAGCGTCCTCCGTGTACGGGAGCGCGACCCCCAGCTCGATCGACAGCTCCTGCGCCGTAGACGGCGTGCGGTAGGCTGCCAGCAGTAGGTTCTTGTTTAATTTCTGATTGACGACCGTCCAGGGTTCTCCGTAATCACCGGGTCCTCCGTTCATGGAGAAGCTGACTTCCTCGGGGGCATAACTCATTTTACCGAATGTTCTTGCCATTTCCATACCTTCTTTCAATTGTTTTCGGGCGCGGGAGAGCCGCATCTTGACGGCGCTCTCGCTGAGATGAAGGGTTCGGGCAATGAGACGCAGCGGTTTGTCCTCAATGTAGTGCGCGACCAGGATCGAACGGTATTCCGAGGAAATAAACGCCAGCTCCCGCCGCAGGAGCGTCATTTCCTCATTCCGTATGCAATCCGCTTCCACGTCGGCGTCGTCCGCCGTCGTCAGCTCGTCCAAGTCGGCTCCGGATACCGATTCGGCATGCTGACGCTTTGCGTCCGCCCAGCGGCTGTATCGGTTGCGCGCGATCTGCCAGACCCACGCGGAAAACTGCATGGGCTGTACGCCCTTTCGCAGTTCCTGCAGGATGCAAACGAAGATCTCCGAGGAGAGGTCCTCCGCTTCCGTGCGGCTTCCCGTCTTTTTCAGGCAGAAATAGAACACCTTCTCCATGTATTCCTTTGCATACCGCTCCGCGCAGGCGCGCACCCTCGCGTCCTGTTCCGATACCGCCATAATTTCATCCCACCTTCACCCATATAGTGTCGCAAACAGCCATTCGGTCACAAAAAAATCAGGGGAAATGTTCCCCTGATCGTACATTCCTTATGAAAAGGAGATCGCGGAATACCGATCCAGTAGCGCCGCCGCGTCTGCGAACTGGTCGCCGCCGTTTTCACAGCCCAGAACGGCGATGATCACCACGCGCTCGCCGCTCTTTGCCGCCGCCAGCACACAGCGCCCCGCCTCGTCGGTAAAGCCGGTCTTCAGCCCGATCACGTCGGCACGGTAGTAC
>CAYPYA010000182.1:0-2497 GCA_964414775.1 uncultured Ruminococcus sp.
ATCTTCGGAATGGCGGTCATCACGCGGGAAACGGTTTCGATGTTGGTCTCATCCACCGCCGCAATGGACGGGATGTGCGTTTTCGGGATCACAAGCACGTGAACGGGCGCGTTGGGATTGATATCGTGGAACGCGTAAACATCCTCGTCCTCGTACACCTTTTTCGACGGGATCTCCCCGCCGACGATCTTGCAAAACAGACAGTCTTTCATAATTGCAATTTTTCCTTTCTTAAACTGACACGGTTCAGCCGAGCTGCGCTTTCAAAGCGTCCTTTGCCGCGGCGAACGCCTCCGGCAGTGCGGACGGATTTTTTCCGCCCGAGGTCGCGCTGTCGGGTCTGCCGCCGCCGCCACCACCGACGATCGGGGACACGGTTTTCAAGATCATTCCGCAATGTACCTTCTTTTGCAGCGCCTGTTTTCCGCAGGAAGCGACCAATTGTACCTTGCCGTCGCGCACCGTAGACGCCATCACCAGAACATCCGGCTGCTGCGCGACCAAGCCGTCCACCGCGCCGCGCAGCGCGTCCATCGGCATGCCCTCAAACGAGGCGGTCACGAACCGTACCGAGCCGACCGTCTCGGCATTTTGCAGCGCGTCGTGCAGGGTCTGTCGGATCCCCGCCGCTTCCATGCGCTCCAGCTCGCGCTTCTGCGCCTTCAATTCCGTCTGCAACGCTTCCACGCGGTGCAGGATGTCCTCCGCTCCGGCGGCCTTGACGGTATTTTGCAGGGTGGAGAGCAACGCCTGCTCCCCGCGCATGGCTTCCAGAGAATTCATACCCGTTACCGCTTCGATGCGGCGCACGCCGGCGGCGACGGAGGTTTCCGAAAGGATGCGGAACAAGCCGATCTTTGCGGTGTTATCGATATGCGTACCGCCGCAAAGCTCCTTGGAGTATTTCCCCATGCACACCACGCGCACCTGTTCGCCGTACTTCTCTCCGAACAGCGCCATCGCACCGTCGGCACGCGCTTCATCGGGGGTCATGATCTTCGTTTCGACCGTTTCGCCCGCCAGAATGGCTTGGTTGACCTTTGTTTCCACCGCGCGGATCTCGTCCGAGGTCATCGCCATCGGATGTGAGAAGTCAAAGCGCGCCTTCTGCGCATCGACATAGGAGCCAGCCTGCTGTACATGCGTTCCGAGTACCTCGCGCAACGCGCCCTGCAGCAGGTGGACGGCGGAATGGTTGCGGCGGATCGCCATACGGCGTTCCCCGTCGATCTCCGCCTGGCATTCCCCGACGGACAGACTGCCGGATTCCAATTCTCCGAAGTGCAGGTACACGCCCTCGGCGGTCTTTTTCACGTTCTGCACGCGGAACACGCCGCCTTGCTGCTTCAAATAGCCCGTATCCGCGACCTGACCGCCCATTTCCGCATAGAACGGGGTCTGCTCCAGAACGACCACCGCTTTCCCGCCGCCGAGAACCGAAACGGGTTCGTTGTCATGGATCAGGTTGATGATCTGCGTCTGTACGGCATCCTTCTCATATCCGACAAATTCCGTCGGGTGCGTTTTGTCCACGCCGTTCACCGAATCGTCCGCCCAGCTCATATCGCCAAGAGCGGCGCGTGCATCGCGGGCACGCTGCTTCTGTTCCTGCATCAAAACGCGGAACGCTTCCTCATCCGGCGACATTCCCTTTTCCGCAAGGATCTCCTTCGTCAGATCGATCGGGAAGCCGAACGTATCGTACAAACGGAAAACTTCTTCGCCCGAAAGCGTCTTTTGCCCGTTCTTTTCCGCGGTCTGCACCATTTTGTCCAAAATGGAAAGTCCCGCGTCCAGCGTTTGACGGAAACGCTCCTCCTCCACGCCGATGATCTTTTTGATGTAATCTCTGCGCTCGATCAGCTCGGGGTACGCCTCCCCGCTTTCCTGAATGACCGTCTCGCACAGGTCGCAAAGGAACGCGCCCTCGATGCCGAGCAAGCGTCCGTGACGCGCGGCGCGGCGCAAAACGCGGCGCAGGATATACCCGCGTCCCTCGTTCGACGGAAGAACGCCGTCGCTGATCAGGAACGTCGCGGTACGGATATGATCGGTGATGACGCGCAGCGAAACGTCGGTATCCGACGAGGACGCCTCATACTTCACGCCCGCTTTTTCGCAGACCTTCAGCATGATGTTGCGGATGGTGTCCACCTCGAACAGGTTGTTCACGTCCTGCATGACGCACGCCAGACGCTCCAGACCCATGCCCGTGTCAATGTTCGGATGCGCCAAACGGGTATAGTTCCCGTTGCCGTCCCCCTCGAACTGGGTAAACACGATGTTCCAGATCTCGATGAAGCGGTCGCAGTCACAGCCGACGCCGCAGGTCGACTTGCCGCATCCGTACTTCTCACCCCGGTCAAAATAGATCTCGGAGCAGGGACCGCAGGGTCCCGACCCGATCTCCCAGAAATTGTCCTCTTTCCCCAAACGGGTGATGCGTTCGCGCGGGACGCCGGTCTTTTCCCAGATCTCGATGGCTTCGTCGTCCTCC
>CAYPYA010000183.1:0-2742 GCA_964414775.1 uncultured Ruminococcus sp.
TGCCATCGGTCGGATGCTATGCAATCTGGGGGTCGGGGACGTGGTGTTCTGCGATAAGCAGGGGATTCTGTACGAGGACATGGACGGACTGGACGGCGAGCGCAGACGGCTGGTCAGGGGGACGAACAGGCAGGGCAAGCGAGGCGGGCTTGCCGAGGCGGTCAAGGGCGCGGACGTGTTCGTCGGCGTGTCGGCGGCGGGCATTCTGACAGCGGATATGGTGCGCAGCATGAACCGTGACTCGGTCGTGTTCGCCATGGCAAACCCGAACCCCGAAATTTCTCCCGAGGAAGCCAAAGCGGCGGGGGCAGCGGTGGTCGGAACGGGACGGAGCGATTACCCGAATCAGGTCAACAACGTGCTGGCGTTCCCCGGCGTTTTCCGCGGGGCGCTGGACGCGCACGCGAAGCAGATCACCGAGGAGATGAAGGTCGCGGCGGCGCACGCGCTGGCGGGACTGGTTTCCGAACAGGAGCTGAGCGCGGAACGGATCCTGCCGGACGCGTTCGACGAGCGGGTCTGCCCCGCGGTGGCAAGGGCAATAGCAAACGCGTGGGATCAAAGCATAAGCAGCGTGAAATAAGAAATAAACATAAAAAGAGAGAACCGTGTAGAAAGGCAACGCTTTTCTACACGGCTTTTTCTTGGGGATCAATATGGTATTTTGAAATAATCAAGGTATTTCTTGAACTGATCCTGTGCGGCAAGACAGGTGTCGGTCAGATATCCGCGCTCCCGCGTCCACTCCGAAAGTCCGCGATAGTAAAACATCTTGCGTTCTTCGTCGATGATGAACGGAACGATATGATTGCGTAGGCATTCCTTGAAAAGGATCAATCTGCCGACACGCCCGTTCCCGTCTTGGAAGGGGTGGATGCGTTCAAAGCGATAATGAAAATCAAGGAGATCCTCAAGCGTCTTTTCCTTCTCTGTACGGTAGCGTTCCAGCAGAGCTCTCATTTCGGCGGCAACGTTTTCGGGAAGCGCGGTGTCTCTGCCGCCGACCTCGTTGGGAAACTTTTTGTAATCACCCACAACGAACCAAGACCTGCGGCTGTCGGAAGTGCCGTTCTTGAGAACGCGGTGCAGTTCCTTGATGAAGCCCTCGGTCAGAACGCTTGCGGCATTTTCGATCACCAGATCGATGCAGCGGAAATGGTTTGCGGTCTCCACGATATCGTCCACGTTCAGGTTATCGTTTGTAACGCCGACGGTATTGGTCTCAAAAATATACCTTGTCTGGTCATGCGTCAGACGACTGCCCTCGATGTGGTTGGAATTGTAGGTCAACTCGATCTGAACCTTGTGATAGATGCCGCCCGACAGGGCTGTACGCTTTTCTCTTTGCAGGACATCGAGCAAGGTCTCGGGGGTTGCGTCGCTGCGGGTCTTACGGATCGGCTTTTCGGCAGTCTCGGGGATCATCCAGACCTTGCCCACAAGAACCGCGCCGGACACGCGTCCTTCGGCACAGTAATGACGGACGCTGCGTTCGGAGAGCTTCCACTTTTTCGCCGCTTCGCTTACGGATATATGATTCATGGGATTTTCTCCTTTCGGATTTATCACAATACGGTTTTGCCATGAAGTAAAAATGCTTGCAAGGGCTTTCTACGTTTAGTATACCACATTATCGGCAAAATAGCAAGCCAAAACGTAAATAAAATGCAGAGATATTTTGCCGCAAACGGCAATGATCTTTTACGGGGAGTCGCACCGTGAGATCCGATGGGAAGGGATCAAAGGAAAAACGGAAACGGCGGGAAATACCGTTTTCTTTTTTTGTTTTCCTGTTGCTTTTTTTCTGCAAATATACTATAATATACTATAATAAAACCGACAGGAAGATGCATCGTTCAATGATGTCGGCTTGTCGGCAACAAAACAACAGTTGTTGTTTACAGCAACAGCAAAGCAGTTGTTGTTTACAAGGTTTTGCGGTCAAATCAAAAACAGAAAGGCGGAAACGGGATGGTCGTTTGTTACCCGATGGTTCCCATGACGGAAGCTCCCGATCTGATGAGCCAGCAGACGGACGAATTGCTGTTCGGAGAGTCGTGCGAGATCCTGGAGGAAATCGGTGCGTACGCGCGCGTGAAGACCGATTACGGATACGAGGGATATGTCGAGCGCCGCGCGCTGATCGAACCGCTGCATACGCCCAACCGTATGGTCAGCGTTCCCTTCTGCGACCTGCTTTGTGAGAATCGGAACTACTTCCGTCCCATGATGACGCTTCCGCGCGGAAGCCGCCTGGACGTGGGGTATTCGGACACCGAAAAGCGTTACGGGTTCGCCGTTTTGCCGTCCAAACGCATCTGGTACGTACACAAGGAGCATCTTTGCCCTTTGCCGAACGGAACGGGGACGGAACGGGAACTGCGGGAACGCATCGTTTCGGACGCGCTCTCGTATCTGGGGGTGCAGTACCGCTGGGGCGGAAGAACGCCGCAGGGCGTGGACTGCTCCGGGCTTTGCTTTATGGCATACCGATTGAACGGACTGACCGTCTGGCGGGACGCGGATATGAAAAAGAATCCACATTTGAAGGAAATTTCGCTTGCCGACGTCAAGCCGGGCGACCTGCTGTTCTTCCCGGGGCACATGGCGCTTTCCTTAGGCGGGAGCGAGTTCGTTCACGCGTCCGCCTCGGCGGGGAAGGTCATCCGGGACGATTTTGAGAAAGGACCGTACGGACCGGCGCTGAAAGGCAGTCTGCTTTGCGCCGCGACGTACTTTACA
>CAYPYA010000184.1:0-1894 GCA_964414775.1 uncultured Ruminococcus sp.
GACGGTGGTCGGGCCCGAACGTTTCGTCCGCGAACGTGAGATGCCGTTTTTCCCCTTTCTCGGTATATTCGATACGGGAAAAATGGCAATGCAGGCGTTCCGCCGCCTGTGCGCCCAGCTCGTTTGCGATGCGGTCGAACAGATATTTGAAATCGTCTTCCGTTTTCAGTATCCCCTGTTCGCGGGCGTTGATGTGTCCGAAGTCCACGACCGGCACGAAGCGCTCTGACAGCTTACAGAGGGTGAGTACCTCCTCCAGCGTGCCGAGCTGGTTCTGCTTTCCCATGGTCTCCAAGCCCAGCAGAACGTGATACCCGTTGTCTGCAAGCATTTCGTCCGCCATGCGCAGGGTCTCGGAGGCGTACTGCATGGCGGTCTCACGGGAGATCTTCGCGGCAGAGCCGGTATGCACCACCATGACGGACGCGCCCAACGCTTCGCACGCCTGCGCGGACTGCTCCAGATAGACCACGCTGTTTTGCCTTTTTTCCGGCTCGGTGGAGGACAGGGAAATGAAGTACGGCGTATGGAACGACAGATAGATCTGTTCCTGTTTGGCTTGCCTTCCGATGGCGGCAAGGCTTTCAAGCGAGGTGGACAGGCCGCGTCCCGCCTCGTATTCATAGGCGTCCAGCCCGAACTCCCTGACAAAGCGCGGGGCTTCCGATGTAGAGGTATGCCCGGCGGCACGGAATTTGTCTCCGTTTCCGCCCGGTCCGAAGAGCGGTGTATTCATCCGATTTGCCTTCCTTTCCTGACGGCGGCGTCCAGATAGGCTCCGTACTGCCGAAACGTTCGCACGATCGGTTTTTCCAAAAACCGTTTGAAGCGAAAAAACAGACTTTTTTTATCCTTGATCGGCGGGACGATGTAGAAATACATGCCCGCACGGTGCGCGGCAAGGCAGTCGGTGAAGATCTGATCGCCCAGCGCCGCGGTCTCGCCCGGCTGCAGTCCGCAGGCGCGCATCGCCCGCCGCATCCCTTTCGGAGAGGGCTTTCTGGCGTTGCAGAACTGCGGGATGCCCCAGCTTTGGTTGAAGCAGGTGACGCGTTCGCCGTGGTTGTTGGATACGAACGCGAGGGTGATGCCCGCGTCCTTCATGGAGCGGAACCATTCGTTCATCTGCTCGGTCGGCTTGGAAATTTCATACGGCGCGACGGTGTTGTCCAGATCCAGCAGCAGCCCGCGGATGCCGCGTGAGGTCAGAAATTCCGGCGTCAGCTCGTAGAGGTCCGAAAACAGCACCTCCGGATACAGAACGCCTTTTTTACGGCAGAACTCCAACGGGGAATCCCTCCTTTTTCAGTCACTTAGTCACTTGTAAAACTGCGTTTTACAAGTGGAAAAGACGCGCGGTGGCTTGTTCAGCAGATCGCCCACGAAACGGACAGCGGCGGCAGGGGGAGCTGCTCCAACAGCCCGTCCCGCACGCTCAGCGTTCCTTGCAGGTCGCCGTACAGCGGGTAGTCGCCGTCCGGCAGGGACAGGCGAACGGTCGGCGTCGTTTCGCGCGTGGACGCGTTGATCAGCAGCAACAGCTTCTTGCCGTCCTTGCGCTGCCACAGCTCGCAGAAGGTCGCGGTATGCTCCAACAGCCCGTTATAGGCTTCAAATTTCATTTTTGTGGTGCGTACATGGCGCGGATCGGTGATCGCGGGGGAGCGGAGCAGCTGTCCGTCATAGAAGAACGAGCCGTTCTCCGCGCGGCAATGCACGCATTTTTGATAGAACGCTTTGTGCTTGAGCGTTCGGTAGACCTCGGGCTTGATCCAGCCCATCTGCTCTCCGAAGGTCAGCGACTGCGCGGCAAGGATATCCTGTCCCGCCGCGTCGGACGCGTAGTCGTAATTCCGTCCGAACACGCAGACGTAGGCGTTATAGATGACCATGA
>CAYPYA010000185.1:0-2024 GCA_964414775.1 uncultured Ruminococcus sp.
GGCAAAACGCCGCGCGGCAGAGCGTTACAAGGAGAGCGGCAAGCAGCGGAAGCCAGAGCGGGACGGTCACGGGAAACCAGAACGCGCACAGCAGCCCCGTCAGGAACGCAAAGCCCACGTCGGATCGGCAAAAGGTACGTCGGTACGCGCCGCGGTGGGTGAAGCGGTCCTTTGCTTTCATCATGAGAAACTGCATGCCGACGTCAAGCGCGGCGCAGGCAAGTCCGCACAGCAGCAGCAGAACGGCGGCACGCCCTCCGTACAGGAAAATGCCCCAGATCAACGCCGGACAGAGCGAAATCGACAGGTCGATCGCCAGCGACTCGTGGGTGCGCGGTGAGATAGCGAGCATGGTCATTCTCCTTTTTGTTGTACGATGGTCGAGTTGACGTTGGTCGAGTTGACGTTGGTCGAGCGATATCTTGCGATCAGCGAGCGCAGCGGCAGTCCCGACGGGCAGATATAGTCACAGCAGCCGCAGTCGATACAGACCAGCGAAAGCCGCTTGACGTCGCGGTACACGCGCTCTGACAGGATCTCATACGGCCGCAGCCACATCGGGCAGACCTCTGCGCAGCGTCCGCAGGCGATGCAATGCAGGCTTTGCTTTTTCACCGCCTTGTCGCACAGCACGCCCTCCGTCTTTCCGCCCAGCACGCCCTCGGCGGGGATAGATTTCAACGGGGAATCCAAAATTGCGATACAGTTCCCCTTCTTTTTGCCGAATATCTCCAGTAAACGGCTCCACGGCGCACCGAGGGGAATTTGAAACACGCCCGTCTTGGCAAACCCGTCGCCCGCGACGGACAGCCAACGCGTCAATTGCGGCACACCGCTGCACATTGCGCGGTAGATCGCCTCGGCGGTCTGTGCGCGTAGGATGAACACGCCCTGCGCGTCGGCGGTCATGCCCTGTCCCAGCGGCTTGGCGTAGATCGCTTCGTACAGCGTTTCCTCCCGCACGGGGTATTTGACGTTCAGCCTTGCTTCCGCGATCAGCTCGGGGTCTGTGATCGCTTGATGCAGCGCGTCCGCGGCCTTGCGGCGGTTGCGGTCGGTCACGAGGATGATCTTAGACGCCCCCAGCAGGTGGAGAAGGATCTTTGCACCGCCCAACACCGCGCCCGCGTCCCGCAGCACGGTACGGTAGCCGGTGAACGAATAGCCGTTGTCGTCGGTCGTGTCCAGCACGACCCGCCTTGTCTTTCCGATCGCCTTTTCGGCACGCCGCCACAGCCAGTCCCCGCTCTGCATGTCCCAAATACCCAACTGACGAAGGGCGTTCAGCAGATATGCATGATCCATTTGGGATAGCTCCTGCGTTTCCGGATCGCGGGAGGCAAGCGGCGGGCGGTCGTCCTCGGGATCGACTGTGACCTTCACGTACAGGCTGCCGAACGCCTCGTACACGCCGTCGAACCTGCCGTTTGCGGACGAGTAGACGGGCGTTTCGTCCCGATGGAACGCCACCGCTTCGCCCATTTGCACGCGGTCGCCCTCGTTTTTGGTCAGCGTGCTGGTGGGCTCGATGGCAAGGTACACCTCGCCCGGCGCGTGCGGCATGACCGCACCCGTTTGCCTGCTTGCGTCCGTGCGCTGCGGCAGAACAACACCGCCTGCGTAGGTCAGTACCATATTCGGGACTCCTTTCATACGGGATTGAACGGAGACTCTTAGAGAAACTTTTTGAAAAAAGTTTCCAAAGTGGTGGGTTACCACCACTTTTAAGGACTCTTCAAAAACTTTTAGCTTGGAAAACTTTTTCCAAAAGTTTTCCGGAATTGAAAGTTTTTGGGGTTAAATTCGTGGGCTTTTCTTACAGAAGCCCGCGAATTATGGGGTCATTTTTTCAAAAAGACCCCTGAGAGTAATATTCAATGCTTATATTATACCATAAATAGAGGAGAATGCAAGTAAAACTTTTGACGAAACTATATTGAAAAAAAGAACAAAACGGAGTATAATAGGATTCAGGAAGAAAAAAGTCGGTATTTTGAGAGGGAGTGAGGTTCGTTTGGAGGAAA
>CAYPYA010000186.1:0-5197 GCA_964414775.1 uncultured Ruminococcus sp.
GGACGGAAGAAGCGTGTTCCGACGTCGGAGCGGAATGCTCCGCTTGGTTCGCCGTGCAGGCGCACAGCAGTATGGCGAAGCAAGTAAGCAGCAAGATCAGCCGTAATCCGTTTTTCATTCGTCATATCCCCCTTTGGTGTTACATCCTTGTATCAAAGAGACAGTTGTGCCGTTCGTTCCTTGCAAAGCGAACGGCACAAAGCATTTTGTTGTTGTTGAAACGGAACACGTGCGGTCAGGCGTCCCTGGGGACGCGCAGCGCCCGCGTCGCGTTCAGAACGGCAAGCACCAGCACGCCGACGTCGGCAAACGCGGCAAGCGTCATATCGCTTTCCACGCCGCAGGCGGTCATGATGATCTCCGCCGCCAGCACGCCGACCTTGATCGACAGGGACAGGATCACGTTTTCCCATACCAGCCGACGCGTCTTTTTGGACACGCGCATGGCGGTCACGATCTTGGACGGCTTGTCGTCCATCAGAACGACGTCCGCCGCTTCGATCGCCGCGTCCGAGCCCAAAGCACCCATCGCGATGCCGACGTCCGCGCGGGAAAGCACGGGCGCGTCGTTCATGCCGTCCCCGACAAAGGCGAGAACGCTTTTCTTCGGCTTGCTTTGCAGCAGCTGCTCCACGCGTGTGACCTTGTCCGCGGGAAGCAGGCCGCCGTGCACCTCGTCGATGCCGAGTCTGGAAGCGACCTCCGCGCCGACCGACGGACTGTCCCCGGTCAGCAAAACCGTTTTACGGGGCTTGAGCATACGGATGGTGTCGATCGCGTCCGGCTTCAGCTCGTCGCTGATCTCGACATGCCCCGCGTATGCGCCGTTGACCGCGACGTGGATCAGCGTTCCGCTGTGACCCGGACAGCCGCGGAAGGCGATACCGTGTGAATGCAGCATGCGTTCATTGCCGACCAGCACGTCCAGCTTGCCCTGTTCGGGCGTTCCCTCGATGATCGCGTGAACGCCGTTTCCGGCAAGCTCCTCAACGAACTGCACCTTGGTGCGGTCGATCTCCTTTTTATACGCCTGCTTCAGCGAGAGGGAGATCGGGTGGTCGGAGTAGCATTCCGCCGCCGCGGCAAGGTAGAGAAGCTCCTGCTCGGACATATGGTCGGGGTGGATGACGGTGACGGTGAACCTGCCGCTGGTGAGCGTTCCGGTCTTGTCGAACACGACCGTCCCGACTCTGGAAAGGTCCTCCAGACGGTTGGCGCCCTTGACTAAGATCCCCTTGCGCGCCGCGCCGCCGATGCCTCCGAAGAAGGTCAGCGGGACGGAAATGACCAGCGCGCACGGGCAGGACACGACCAGACAGGTCAGCGCCAGCTTCACCCATTTGGAAACGTCTCCCGTCACGACCGACGGGATCACGCCCAACAGCAAAGCCAGTATCACCACGATCGGGGTATAGTATTTCGCAAATCGGGTGATGAAGCCCTCGCTCTTGGCTTTCGCGGAGGACGCATTCTCCACCAGATCCAGAATTTTGGAAACGGTGGATTCGCCGTACGGCTTGGTCACGCGGCATTGCACCGCGCCGCTCATGTTGACGCAGCCGGACAGGATCTCGTCTCCGACCGTGACCACGCGCGGCAGGGATTCGCCTGTCAGCGCGGCGGTGTCGAGATTGGTGCTTCCCTCGACGACAACTCCGTCCAGCGGGACCTTTTCGCCCGGCTTGATGAAGATGATCTCGCCGATCTGCACCTCATTCGGATCGACCTGCACCAGATCGCCGTCACGCAGAACGTTGGCGTAATCCGGACGGATATCCATCAGCGCGCTGACCGAACGGCGGCTCTTTCCCACCGCGATGCCCTGCAAAAGCTCGCCCGCCTGATAGAACAGCATGACGGCGACCGCTTCGGGGTACTCCTGTACCGCGAACGCGCCGACCGTGGCAAGGCACATCAAAAAATTCTCGTCAAAGATCTGTCCGTGGCAGATGTTGCGGACGGCCTTCCAAAGAACGTCGTAGCCCGCCGTCAGGTACGGGACCAGAAAGATCGGAACGGCGACATACCACTTCCAGTCCTCCAGAATCTCCATCCATTCCAACGCATACAGCGGGACGAACATCACCGCCGCGATGACAATACGCCACAACAGCTTTTTTTGTTTTCTCGTCATGGCAGCTTACCCGCTTTCTTACAGCAGGATCCTGCAATCCGGCTCGACCTTGCGGCAGACCTTGACGACCTGCTTGAGGATCTGATCGAAACGCTCGTCGTCCGCGTCCAGAACCAGCTTCTGCGCGATATAGCTCACGGTCGCGTCGTTGACGCCGTCCAGCTTCTTGATCGCCTCTTCCATTTTTGCCGCGCAGTTGGCGCAGTCGAGATCTTCCAATGCAAATGTTTTTTTCATGATGATAGAATCTCCTTTTTTGAATCAAAATCGTGATGATGGGGGTGTCACATGGGTTCGGTGCTGTGCTCCAGGCCCATTTTCAGCAGCTGCTTCACATGGTCGTCTGCCAGAGCGTACACGACCGCCTTCCCCTCGCGTTCGGATTGGATCAGCCGTCCCTGCCTGAGAACGCGCAGCTGGTGGGAGACCGCCGAGTCCGTCATGGACAGCAGCTTCGCCAGATCGTTGACGCACAGCTCTTCCTCCGAAAGCAGCGTGAGGATGCGCAGACGCGTTTCGTCCCCGAACAGCTTATACAGCTCCGTCATGCGCGTCAGGGTCTGCTTCTCCGGAATTTTTTGCACCGCTTTTTCGGCGGCTTCGCTTGTCAGCAGTAAGAAGGCTTCCATATTTTTACTCTTTCCCTTCGTTCTTGCTTTCTTTCCCTCCGTTCTATTTGAAGTATTTCTCAAACGTTTGAACAATTGCTCAATCATAGTAACATACGATCAAGCGCTTGTCAAGAGGGAAAGCAAAAGTTTTTTGGAATTTTTTATGTTTTATGAGTTCACGGGTGTGCCCGCGCCTTTATTCCAGTTCGATCGAAACGTCCACGTGCGGCGAGACGTTCTCGGACGCGTCCTTACGCGCAGTCAGGTAAAACGACGTGTAGAACCATTGCATGGTCGCCCCGTCCTCCTCGGCTTCGGAGGTATCCTGCATGCCGGAAACGTCCGAGGTTTCGGCGGCATCGGAGGAGCTCTCCGCGGGGGCGATGCTTTCGTTTTGCAGCTCCTTTTCGATCTGCTCGGCGCGTTTTTGCAGGTAGGAGTTGTACGCGTCCTCCGTGATATAGCGGACGGCGACGCGGTATTCACCGGATGCAAGCGCATCCAACCGATCCTCGGGGATCTGCGCCTGCAATTCCCCGCCGGGGGACAGGTGGATGAACATCCCGCCGTATTTGAAGGACAGCACGCTCTGATCCGTCTGTAAAAAGCGGATCTCGCAAACGTCCTTCCATTCTCCGTCTTTGCTGTCGTACGCCTGAAGCAAGGCGCAGCTTTGATCGCTTTCGGGAAGCAGAACGTCCATTCCCAGAACGTTTTTGACCGTGACCGTGACGCGTTCGGTATAGCGGTCGCCGGACGTGTCGACGGAGATGTCCACGTCCTGACCCTGCCTGATCAGCAAGCGGATGAGCAGCGCACAGACGGCTAAGATCAGCAGCAGCACCAGACACAGCAAAAGTCCCAGCAGCACGCGCTTCCCGCGCGGCAGATTCGGTTTGTCGTCTTGGTTTCTTGCGTCCATGTCCGCTTCGCGCACTCCTTTCCTCTTTCAGCCACTTGTAAAACGCAGTTTTACAAGTGGTCATCTCCCATTATACTCTATTTTCACGCTTTTGTAAAGGGCAAATTGACTTTCGGACGCATAGAATGGTAATGAAAGCGCCTGAAAGCGGTCTGCGCCGAAGGGCGTTTGAATCAATAAGGAGGATTTTTCCGAATGATGGAAAGAAACAACCAGCAAGGCGGCTGTTCTTCGTCCCCGTTGGGCGGGCTTTGCGGGAAGCCGGAACAGCTCTGCTGTGTCAGCGTGAATAAAATTTTCGATTCCGCCAAAGACAAGGACTGTTTAGAGGATCTGCGCGTACACCTCTGCGACCGTGCGCAGGAGATCGTGGACCGCGCGAGCGCGGTTCGCTGCAACAACGTTGAGGTCCTGTACACCAGCATTTCGCTGGATACCGTTCCGTTCAACCGCGGATTCTATCAGGTCACCATTCGTTACTTCTTCTGCGTGACGCTGGAGTGCTGTGTCTGCAACGGACGCAGTCAGACGGTCAAGGGACTTTGCGCCTTTGACAAGAAGGTGATCCTGTACGGCAGCGAAAAGAACGTTTCCGTGTTCCGTTCCGATCCCGAAACGGACGGCTTCTGCGTCGATCCGTGCAAGCTGAAGTGCAACGAGACGTCCACGCTTCCCACCGTGACGCTGGAGGTCGCCGCTCCGATCTGCCTGGACGTGAAGGTGAAGGAACGCTCCTGCTGCTTCGGACATTGCTGCCTGACCGTGGACGGCATTCCCGAATCGGTCAAGGGCCGCTTCGACGGCGAGTTCGTGGACGGCATCGGCACGAGCAACGTATACGTGAGCATCGGACTGTTCTCGGTGATCCGCATGGAACGCCCCGTACAGCTGATCCTGCCCGCCTGCCACTTCTGCCTGCCCGAAAAGGACAGCACGCCCGCGCACGACAGCTCCGATCCGTGCAGCGTGTTCGGCAAGATGAACTTCCCGCTCGGTGAGTTCTACCCGTACGCCGACGATCAGGGCAGAAAAGATCGCTGCTGACAAAGAGAAGGAAGTAGAAAGGATACGCTCAGGGGGTCTTTTTGAAAAAAAGGCCCCCTTGAAATTGAAACCCCTGAAAAACTGAAATGAAAAAGTGAGGAAAAGCGTTGCTTTTCCGCACTTTTTGTGATGATAACAGGCAAATTCGAGATGCTCAAATTCAGGGGGAGATATTCCGAGCATTTTATTGTCCCTTCGCGTCCGTTCCGGAGTCGCCGTGCGTGAGCAGCGGTCGCAGCCTACGGACCAGAACCAGCGCCAATGCGATCTTGCAGGCGTCAAACGGAATAAACGGAAGGACGCAATTGAGCAGCGCGGTCCACAGCCCCGCGATCCCCGCTTCGGAAACGTTCAGAAGGAAAAACCAAGCCGTTCCGAACGCATAGAGCGCGATGCAGCCCGTCACCATGCCCAACAGCGTATAGCCGAGCTTGCCGTGTCCATGCTCCGTGAAGAAGCCGGTCAGGAACGCCGTCAGCAGAAACC
>CAYPYA010000187.1:0-5253 GCA_964414775.1 uncultured Ruminococcus sp.
GCCGTCCGCAACAGGCTTGACGCAGACCTGCGCCTTCGGACAGGCGGCGCGGATCCCGCGGGAGGCGGCAAGACCCGCCTCCCAAGAGGACACACTGCCCTTAAAAGAATCGATCGCAACGACAACCTTCATAACGAATCCTCCGACAAAAGCAGACAAACCTGTTACGGGCGTATTTGCAGCCCGCTCCGCTTATTTCCTCTTGGGTCTCCGCCTGGAGCGCAGCCCGAACACGGCAAGCCCCGCGGCAAGCAAGGCGACCGCGCCGCACGCCAGCGCAGGCAGGATGCTTTTCCTGTTTGCAGGCGCATCCGAATCCGAAGCTTCTTCCGAAACGGAAGAAATCGGCGCGTTCTCTTTCGGCAGAACGTTTATCTCCACCGTGAGCGGCTCGGACGCGGCATATGCGGCCTGCATGCAGACGGTAAACGAATCCTTTCCCGTAAAGCCGTCCTGCGGCGTATAGGTATATCCCCCGTCCCGATCAAACGACACCGTTCCGTGCTCCGGCTGTTTGCTCACGTTCCATTGCCAAGCGCCGAGAGACGCTTCATAGCAGCCCGCGTCCGTTCCGACAAAGCCCTGCACCGTTTCCCCCTCGGACGTGGAGGTCGGACGGGTGCGAAGCGTGACCGTTCGGGGCTGATACGTCCCCTTGACGAACGCGTAGGTATCCTCATACGCGTAGCGGAACTTCTTGTCACCCGACTTGTAAAAGGAATAGAACGTACCGGGGCCTGCGTTTTGATAGTAGGAATGCGCGGTATTCCACTCATAGCCGAGCGCGTGTCCGGCGTTGAGGTAGGAATAGTAGCGGGCAAGGTAAGCGTCGTCGCTCATCGCATTCCACTTGACCTCGATCTCGATGCCCAAGCCGTATTGCCTGATCGCCTGATCGATCTCACCGAAGCACCTTTCGTCGGCATAGTCCAAAAAGCTGTAGTTTGGCTGCATCATGGCGCAGTCAAAGCCCAGTTCCGCGGTACGGTCAAAGCCGTTTCCGTACAGGTACGGGATCCAGAACAGCTTGCTTCCGCGCGCGTGGATCAGATCGGCAACGCTTTTGACAAACGCGTCATCCTGCTTCTCCGTTTCCGTTCCGATGCCCTCCGCGCCCCAATAGTAGCCTCCGAAACGGATATGCTTGTACCGGCGCTCGGAGAGGATCTGCTCCACGCGGTCAAAGAACCACGTGTAGATGGCAAGCTGCTCTTGGCTGTTGCGGCAGTAAGCGATCTTCCCGCTTCCGTCGATGTCCCCGAACGGCTGATCGCCGGGATTGGGGAACGGGATATTGATCACCAGCGAAACGCAAGCATCCGTCTTGCCGGTCGCCTGTGCGACCCGCTCCATGACCTTTTCGATCGCGCCGCAGTTACAGGTTTCGCCGAACAGGTTCGAAAGGAAGTACTCCCAGTCCTCCTTGGTGGTCTGACCGCCGCCGTTCTGGTTGAAGTTTCCGCCGGACGGCGCCGCGCCGCGCAAGGCGGTGAACATGACCGAATCAAAGAACGTGTCCCGTATCTCCCCCGTTTCGGACAGGTATGCGAAATACGGAAGAAGCATTTCCTCGGTACTGTTTACAAAGCTGTCATCGTACTCACCGGGATAGCCGCAATACAGCAGAACCATGTCCCGACAGTTCTCGATCCCCTTGTCATAGCACCCGACGCCCTGCGGAAGCTCGGTTTTCACGAACGGCGCTTCGCTTCCGTCGGGATCGGTCCCGTAAATTTCGATCTCGTCGATAAAGACGTTGACCTCACACCGGAAGGTCAGACGGACGTACTTCGCGCGGAACGAGCCGAGATCTCTCGCGTTCACCTCGCGGCGGGTCGTTTGTGTTACGCCCTGCAGGGACGTCGTATCATAGGAAGATGCAAGCATATAATCCGTTCCGTTCTCCGAAACGTACAGATCAAAGGACGGCGGCATCGGAAGCCCCGCCGATGCGTTTTGCAGCAGGGAGACGGAAAAGCCCGTCACCCTCTTGACCGTCGGCAGAGTAAAGGTGACGCTGCGGGTGAAGCCGCGGTAGCATTTATGCCACGCGGGATCGTCGAACGCAAGCGTGGACGCGCGTTTGCCGTCGGTCAGTTTTCCCTCGGAAGGGTCCGTTTCCGTCCCCGAACGTCCGTAGGAATACGCGATGCCGACCCCGGTTTGCGTCGTATACGGCAGACCGGCGACCAGATTGGTTTCCGCTTGCTTTGCGTGTGTGGGAAACGCAGCGCCGATCGGGAACGCGGCAAGCGTCGTGCAGACCGTCAGCAGACGGCAGAGAAGCATGTTGCGCAATTTCATGGGTTTACCATTCCTTTTTGTCAAGTATGGAAGACGGATCTTGGTTTTTGCACGGGCAAGGAAAAAGGGCGGCTTTGTATCCGCCCTTTTTTGCCCTTATTTTTCATTCTTTTGCCCTTTTGCATAACACGTAAAGCCAAATTACATTTCTTACGAAATGTAATTGGCGGTTCGCCGCAGGCGAATCACACAAAACTTTCAGTCTGAAAAATATATTTATTTTTCAGACTTATTTTCTGCCGCGGTTGAGCATTTCGATGATGTCCTTGATGTCGGAATCCGCATCGCTCTCGGTCTTGCTCTCCTCGTTCGACGAACCAGACGCGGAAGCGGACAGGACGCGCTTCTTATCCGCGGATTTCTTATCCGCTTCAAAGCCGGTCGCGACCAGCGTGATCTTCATTTCGTCTTCCAGATTCGCGTCCAGCGCAGCACCGAAGATAATGGTTGCATCCGGCTGTGCCTCATCGGTGATCATCGCAACGGCGTTGTCGATCTCATCCAGCCCGATATCGGGGGACGCGGTGATGTTGACGATGATGCCCTTCGCACCGCTGATGTTGGTTTCCAGAAGCGGAGAGGACATCGCCATCTTCGCCGCCATTTCCGCCTTGTCCTTGCCCTTCGCGCTGCCGACGCCCATATGCGCCAAGCCTGCGTTGGACATGACCGCGCTGATGTCCGCGAAGTCCAGGTTGATGATGCCTTCGACGGTGATCAGCTCGCAGATGCTCTGCACGCCCTTACGCAGGACGTCGTCCGCCTCCTGAAACGCGTTCAGGAACGTGATGCGCTTGTCCGTCAGCAATTTCAGACGTTCGTTGGGGATCACGATCAGGCTGTCCACGGTATCGGCAAGCTTTGCGATACCCGCTTCCGCCTGCGCCATGCGCTTTGCGCCCTCAAACAGGAACGGCTTGGTGACGATCGCAACCGTCAGAATATCCATGGATTTGGCAACACGCGCCACGATCGGAGCCGCGCCTGTGCCCGTTCCGCCGCCCATACCCGCGGTAATGAACACCATGTCCGCGCCTTTGATCGCGTCGGTGATCTGCTCCAGCGACTCGTCCGCCGCCTTTTCCCCGATCTCGGGATTGCTTCCCGCGCCCTTGCCCTTGGTGATCTTCTCGCCAATCTCCAACTTTGTCGGCGCACTGGACTTGACCAATACCTGCACGTCCGTATTGATGTTAATGAATTCAACATCGGCGAAGTCAAAAGAAGAAATCATGCGATTGACGGCATTTCCGCCGCCGCCGCCCACGCCGATGACCTTAATGACAACGGCATTAGGATTTGCGTTAATACTTGACATACCTATCCTCCGAATTTATTGTAATCCTTTTTCTCATTTACTATAATAAACTTTTTTTTGCAAGATTGCAAGAGTTTTTTGATTTTTTCTTGCAGGAAAATATCGTTTTTTTGCATTTTCTTTCAGGAAGTGGGTGTATCTTCCAGTCGAACCGACGCTTCCCGCGCATTGGAAAGGTAAATATAGCCGCGATCCGTATCGTTCAACTGCTCGAGGATCCCCGCCAGAAAGCGGATCTTGACCTCCATATTCTCCATATCTCCGAGATAAACCGTGAAGCGATCCTCGTATTGCAGGCTGATATCGAAGCGGCTGACCATATCGATGGAACGAATGCGATCCGTCATGCCGTTTGCAGACAGGCATTGATACAGCTCCTTCAACGCGTCGTAGGTGCGTTTATCCGCGAAGCTGACCGTTTCTCCGACGATACAGCGGCTCACCGGGCAGGTCTCCAGACGGGTCAGGTCTCCGGTGATCTCCGTTCCGCCGATCCGTCCCAGCACCTGAAGGTCGCCCGACAGGAAATATGCCTCGTCTCCGACCGAAAGAGACAGATCCACGTGGCGTTCGCTGATCTCCACCACTACGACCGACGGCAGCTCCCGTCGGACGGTGACCGAGCCGATATAGGGCAGCGCCTTACGCAGATCCGTTCCCGCCTCCTCGGCGCGGAAGGAAAAGAGATGATCGCCCTCGGCAAACGGCAATTGCTCTAAGATCTGCTCGTTTGCGTAGATCTCATTCCCGACCAAGCGGATCTCCGAAACGCGGAAGAACAACAGAAAGAAAACAGCCGAAAACACAACCGTGATGCACAGAAACAGCGCGACGGAAAAAGCCGTCCGACGGATATGCTTTCGCTCCCGCCGACTTCTCAGCTCCTCCATGTGCACGCTGGTGCGCACGTACCGTTTTTGTTCTTCCATGCTTTTCTATTCCTTTATTTTATGTAACGTCAGGCTTCGTCGGCAAGCCGCAGCACCTCCGCCGCGATGCGGGCGGCGCTGTCGGGCATGGCGAAGTTCTTGATGCTTTCCTCAATGCGTTTGCGCTTATTGGGGTTGGAGAGCAGATCATCCACCGCGCTTTGCAGCAGTTCGCCGTCCAGCTCGCCTTCGCGGTAGACAAGACCCGCGCCCGCGTCCGAAAGCAGACGCGCGTTCTTATACTGATGATCCTCGGCAACGTGCGGACTGGGAATGAAGATCGCCGCCTTGCCGCGCACGGAAAGCTCCGCAAGGGTCATCGCGCCCGCACGGCAGATCACGACGTCCGCCGCCGCCTGACGGTAGGGCATATCGTAAAAATACTCGCTCAATTGCAGATTTTTCTGCCGATCCAAGCCTTTTTCCCTGGCGATTGCGGAAAACTTCGCAAACTCGACCCTGCCGATGGCATGATCGTGACGGATGGAATGCGGAACGCTGTAGGATTCCATCAGGGAAAAGCAAAGCTCGTTGACCTTCAAAGCGCCCATGCTGCCGCCAAACGAAAGGATATACGGCTCGTTTTCGGAAAGCCCCAGCTTCCGACGCGCCTGCTCGCGGGTGATCTCATCGACATGGATGGGATTGCCGGTCAAAAGCAGCTTTTTCTGCTCACCGGCGGCGAAATAGGACTCGCTCCCC
>CAYPYA010000188.1:0-1550 GCA_964414775.1 uncultured Ruminococcus sp.
GCGCTGCCGGCGGGCTTATGCAGATGCTTGACGCGGGTATAATCCACCTCTACGTGCGTACTGCCCTTTTTCTCGCTGTGAAACGCGGCAAGCATCGCCGCCTCGGTGTAGTCGCGGTCGGTCGGTTCCTTCCCGCCCGTCACCAGGATGACGTGAGAACCGTGAAACTTTTTGATGTGAAACCAGATATCCTTCTTCTCTGCCGACGCAGTCAGCGCGTCGTTCTGCAAATTGTTGCGTCCGACCCGAACGGTCATGCCGTCGGTCGTGGTATACGTCAGCGGCTTGGACAGCGGCGCGCGTTTCTTTTTGCCCTGCGCACCGCCTTTACGGGGGGATGCGTTCTTTCCCTTGTGGAATCCGCTCTCCTCCAGCTCGCGCCGGATATCCTCCAGATCGGAAAGGGCGGACGCGCGCGACGTCGCGTCCAGTACGCTTTCCAGGTAGTCGATCTCACGTTCCGCCAGCGCGATCTGCTCCTCCAACGCTTCCGCGGCGCGCTTCATCTTCGCGTAACGCTTATAAAAGCGCTGCCCGTTCTGTGCGGGAGACAGGCGCGGGTCGAGCGTGACCGTCACGTCCTGTCCGCTTTCGTAATCGGTCAGAACCGCCGTGCGCATCCCGCTTTGCAGGCGATACAGGTTTGCCATCACCAGATCGCCGTTCTTCCGCCATTGCTCCCGCTGTGCGCAGTCCTGCAATTCCTTTTTCTGGATCCCGACCTTCCGCTGTTCGCGTGCAAGGCGTGTCTGCACCGTTTTGAAAATGTCCGACGCGTAGGAACGGATGTTCACCGTTTCCTCTTTTGCGCCGAAATAGGAAAGCAGCAGTTCGGAAAAGCTGTTTTCCCGACGCAGAGACAAGCCCGTGTACTGCGTCAGGGGCAGATAGGAATACTCCACGCCCTTGTCCCCGTCATAGACGGTACAGGGCTGAAACGTTTTCTCCTTGATCAAAGAAACGAATCGGGAAAAGCATCGCCACGCGCGATCCGCCGAAACGCAGCGCACCGGGATCTCCGTTTGCTCGGACGCGCGGAAGGCAAGCTCCCTTGCCACCGTCGGGGAGATCGCAAAGAATTTTGCGACCAGAAAACGGTCAAACAGCATATCCCCGTTGACCGCAAGCAATGCGCGGAAATCGCTTTCCTCCATGCACAGCGCGTCAAACTTATCCTGCTTGGCGGGAAGCACATACGGCATGCCCGGCATGACCTGCCGCACGGAAGCGGTCAGATCAGCGGTCGAGGTCGCGCCGAGAATACGGCCGTCCTCCCCGACCAGGATCAGATTGGAATACTTTCCCATCATTTCCGCGTAAATGGTCTTCTCGCGCAGAAAGCCCATTTCGTCCGCACAGGCGAACCGAAAGCACAGGATGCGTTCATGCTCCACGCAGGTAACGCCCGTCAATCTGCCGTTTTGCAGATGCTTACGGAACAGCATGCAAAGCGGGGTCGGGTCCTGCGGCTTGGCGATCGGCTCGGAGGTGATCGCCGCCTGCGGCTTGGAAGCGGCGGCGGACAGGATCAGATTCACATGCTTTCCCTC
>CAYPYA010000189.1:0-2527 GCA_964414775.1 uncultured Ruminococcus sp.
ACGATCTCGTACCGCCGTTTGGAAAAACGAACGAATTGCAGATCTGCCTTCCCCTTTTCGACCGTCCCGAACAGCGCGCCCTTATACCCCGTTTCGTCAAAGCCGCGCCCCTCGATACAGCCGGGATACGCCCAATACACGCCGTTTTCGCATTGCAGTCCCGTCCCCTTATGGATATGACCCAGCGCCACATAGTCAAAGCCGCTGCTTGCAAGGTCGGCGCGGGCAAACGGGCCGTTTTGTCCCGCCACACCTCCGTCCAGTTCCCCGTGCACGCACAGCAGATTGATGTATGCTTGGTCCTTCTCCGGGTAGCCGATCAACGGGTTTTCCCGCCCGTTTTTGCCGTCGAAGGCAAAGCCGTACACGTCCACGCCCCATTCCTCGATGCGCACCCGTTCCTTTTTCGTTCCGAACACATGCACGTTTTCGGGCAGGTGCATCAGACGGTACGGGGAACTGTCCCGCAAAGGATCGTGATTGCCCGGTGAAAGGAAGAAGCGGCAGTTCGGACAGGAGGAAAGCTCACGTTCCAGCAAGGCGCGGGTATCGGCGGTAACGTTTTCCCCGTCGAACAGATCGCCCGCCAAAAGACAGATCTGCACGTCCTTTGCCCGAATATAGGTCATCAGCGACGACAGATCGGAACGTAATTCCGTCCGCCGCCGTTCCGCTTCCCGCGGGGAATGCAGGGAAAAAGGGGAATCCAGATGCAGGTCTGCGGCGTGCAGGATGCGTATCATGGGCTTTTCTCCTTTCAAAATAGCAATTGTAAAACTGCGTTTTACAATCGGCTATACTGTAATAAACGCGCTCATGGTGCCGCGGTCAGCGCCCATACGGCGGTGGGAAAAGAAGTCGTCGGGGTGACAGCGGGTACAAAGATGCGCTTCGGAGATATGCGAAGCGGGAACGCCCGCTTTTTCCAGCCAGAAGCGGTTCGCCGCCGACAGATCCAGAAAAAAGGAACCCGACTTGGATGTGAAGCAAGCCCGCAATTCCGCGTCGGACGCACAGAACGCCTCATATACCTCCCGCCCGACCTCGTAACAGCAAGGGCCGATGCAAGGACCGATGGCGGCGAGCAAATCGGCGGGATCGACCCCATGCTTTTTCATTTCCGACACGGCGTTGTACAAAATCCCCGCGCTTGTCCCGCGCCAGCCCGCGTGTACCGCGCCGCAGACCTTGCGGCACGGATCGTACAGCAGAACGGGAACGCAGTCCGCGCTGCGCACGGACAGCAGCAAGCGTTTGGTATCCGTCACCAGTCCGTCCACTCCGAACGGGAATTTGGGCTTGACCGTCCCGACGCCTCGATGCTCCTCACCGACCCACAGAACGCGGTCCGTATGCGCCTGATAACTGCGGCAAACGTCCGACGCGTGCAGTCCGAACAGCGCCGCGGCGCGTTCGTAATTGGCAAGCACGTTTTCTTCGCTGTCCGTCTTTTCCCCGACGCCGACGGCGAAGTTCCAGTCGGCAAAGCAATCCGAGCTGACCCCTCCGTGCCGTGTGGAGAACAGATGCTTCGCCCCCGCGTCCGTCAGCAGGTCGCAGGTATAGAACACTTCCCGTCCCTCTTGCCTTGTCCAGCCGTTTGCCATATTCATCGCGCCTTTTCTTTTTTCTAACAGTATAACAAAACATCCGCAAAAAAGCAAGAGCGCGGAGGCGGTTTTTGCGTAAATCCTTGTCAAAGATTCTTGACAAGACGAGCCTAAAAGGGTATAATAAATCATGACATAGGATATTTGCCGCAGGCAAATATGATGCCGCCGCGCTGACATGGGCATGATGACGTAAACGAACGGCGGTTTGAAGCGGGAAGTGAAAAAATCAAAGGAAGTGTTTTATGGTCGTTGACCGATTGGGTTCTCCCGTCCCCGAGCAGGCTCCCATGTATGCGTTTTTGCGGTTCTGCTACCGCACCGTTCCGGGCCGAGTGCTTCTGCGGCTGATACGCTCCAAAGCCTGTTCCCGCCTGACGGGCGTTTATATGGACAGCCGTCTGTCCGTCGGACGCGTCAAAAAAGCCATCAAAGAGCAAAAGCCGGATCTGACGCAGTTCGAGCAGGATTCGTTCCGTTCGTTCAACGCGTACTTTACGCGCAAGCGAAAAGAGGGCATTTTTCCGTTCTGCAATGATGAAAACAGGCTCTGCTCCCCCGCCGATTCCCGCCTGACGGTCGTTCCGTTGCAGGGGGACAAGGCGTTTCCCGTCAAGCAGGCCCCGTACACGGTCTCGGAGCTGCTGCAGGACGAAGCGGAAGCCAAGCACTACGCGGGCGGTCACGCTCTGGTCTTTCGGCTCTGCCCGACGGACTACCACCGCTACGCTTACCCCGACGACGGAAAAGAGGTATCCTGCAAGACCGTTCCCGGGACCCTCCACACCGTCAATCCGATCGCGCTGGAGACCGTTCCGGTCTTTCACCGCAACAGCCGCGAGGTGACGATCCTGGAAACGGCACATTTCGGCAGGGTCGCCTTCGTCGAGGTGGGTGCTTTGCTGGTGGGACGCATC
>CAYPYA010000190.1:0-1992 GCA_964414775.1 uncultured Ruminococcus sp.
CGCGATCAGGCAGACGACGAGGTTTCCGCTGTCCACGAACGAGCAGAATTCGTCTCCCAGCACCGAAAGCGTTTGCAGGTCGTACCAGTTGTAGAGGTTGCCGTGAAATTTCGGAAGCCCTTCGACGGTCGCAAGCGTGCGTTCCAAGCGGTCGGCGGCTTCCTTCGCGTCCAGAAAGCCCAGGTCCAGCGCCGCCAGCACCGACAGCAGGAACAGTCCGATGTTGGTCGGAGAGGTGCGCATGGCAAGCTCATAGCTGGGGGAGAGCTGTAGATTGTCCGGGGGCAGGAAGTGGGTCTCCTTTGTAACCGTGTCGGCAAAGAACCGCCATTGGTCGGCGGCGTGCCGCCGCAGAACCGAAGCGTCCTTTTCCGAAACGCGGACCGAGCAGACAGCACTTCCGCGCGTCAGCGGTTGGGACAGCAGGTAGGAGAGCATGGGGTCGAGGAAAAACAGGATGCCGAGCAGGCGGTACACGGACGCCTGTCCGCACAGAAACAGCAGACAGCCGAACACGGCGCCCGGCAGACCCTTGCGCAGATACAGCGACAGCTTGCCCGAACCGCTTTCCCCCGCCGCCGCCGTCGTCCATTCCAGACGCTTCCGATGCGAGACGGTCATGCGCCAGACCGAACGTAACACCGCGTCGACGGACAGGAACGCACAGCGGCATGCGGAGCAGATGTCGTTGCCCAGACGCAGAATGTTTTCCGCAAAAGCGGAAAGCCCCGCGGTGAACGCATGGCGCAGCAAAAACGGGTTGCCGGAAAACAGGTCGGAAAGCGTTCCGGCGAGAAACGGCAAAAGCAGATAGGAGTAGGACGCGAGAAACAGCAGCAGCGCTTTTGTTTCTCCGCGCGCGAAAAACACCCCGCAAAGCAGGGAAAACAATGCGAAAACGGGAGTCAGATGCCGCAAAAGATTGCAGACGATCTGCCGTTTGGCGACGCGGGAGAGCGGGTATTGCTTTTTGGACAGAAAGATGAGGTTCTGCACGTCGCCGCGTATCCAGCGGTGTGCGCGTCTGTACCACGAAGCGGGGTTGCTCGGCACGGAATCGGACAGCGGCAGGTCGGAGACCAACAGCGTATGCAGTAAGCCCCCCTCGGGCAGGTCGTGGCTGAGGACGGTGTCATTGGGCAGGTCCAGCGCTTTCTCATAAAAGGCGGAGACGTTCAGCAGTCCCTTGCCGCAGAAAATGCCCTCGCCGTACAGGCTCTGGTTGCGGTCGAACGAAGCGCGTTCATAGAACGACACCCCCGCCGAGCCGGAGATCAGACGGGTGAAATAGGTGCGGTAGGAGGACAGCAGCTCCGTTTGCACGGCGGGCTGGAACACGCCGTAGCGGCGGTTGACGGGATGCAAAGCCACGCCGAGCAGCTCCTTGACCAGTCCGTTGGAAAGCTCGGTATCCGAATCCAGCGTCAGCAGATACTGTGCTTTCGGCGGACAAACGCCGTAAAGCCGTCCCGCGTTTTCCCCGTTCAGGCGGCGAACCAGCGTTCCGACCGCGCCGCGCTTGCGCTCCTTCCCGCCGAACCGTCCGTCCGTTTGGGGCGTGCGGTCGCGGTAGAGCAGGAAGAAGCGTTCGCCGTGCGCTTGGTTGAGACGGTCGATCTGCTCCTGTACGGAACGCAGGATCTCTTCGTCCTGCGGGGTGGTCTGCGTTTCGGCTTCGGGGAAGTCCGCAAGCAGACAAAAGTACAGGTTTTCCTCACGGTTGAGGTAATAGAAGCGTTCCAGCCGTTCCGCCGCGTCGCTGTCTTTTTGCAGCAGGGAGGTGACGGCGACCACCGTTTTGGCGTGGTCGGGGATACAAGGCAATGCAAGCCGCAATGCCGCCGGCTCTTTACAGAACAGGTTGGTAAGACGGTCGCACAGCGGGGCGACCCCCTCCGCCAGCGGCAGCAGCAGCGGCAGGGTGAGCCACCCGAACGTGCAAATGCAAAGCCATACAAGGCAGGCAAACAGCAAAACAAAGCCGACGTGCCA
>CAYPYA010000191.1:0-6149 GCA_964414775.1 uncultured Ruminococcus sp.
CGCCTTTCCGGTCTCAACGATCTGCATCAGATCTCCTCGCTGACCAAGCTGGAGCATCTCTCGCTTTGCTACAGCGGCATCACGTCGCTGGACGGTCTGGAAAACTTCCCCAACCTGAAAAAGCTGGATATCACCAGCACCGCCGTGACGGACATTTCCGCGCTGTCGTCCGTTCCCAATCTGACGTATCTGAGCCTGAACAGCCTGAACGAGACCAAGGAAGCCGCAAACGGTGAGACGTCCGACACCCCGTCCGGCGACACGTCCGACACGAGCGCCGACACGAGCGTTGACACAAGCTCCGACACGAGCGCCGATACGAGCGTTGACACCTCGGACGGTCAGGACGATGACAAAGAAGAGAAGGACGAAAAAGACGATAAGGAAGAAAAGAAGGAACCGACCTACAACAAGACCGGTCTGACCTCCGAGCAGCTTTCCGTTCTTTCCAATCTGAAAAATCTGACCTATCTGGATATCACCAACAACTACATCACCGACCTGTCCCCCCTGAGCACGCTGCAAGGCATGGAATACCTGTCCATTGCCAACAACCCGCTGGAAAATCTCGCGGGGACGGAAAGCATGAAGTCGCTCAAGGTGCTGTACGCGACCGACTGCCGTCTGACCGATCTGGACGAGCTGCAGGGAACGGACAAATTGAAATCCGCTTATCTTTCCAATAACAAGCTGGTCTCGCTGAACGGTCTGTCCGCTTCGACCGCCATGACCTCGCTGGACGCGTCCGGCAACGAGCTGACCGATGCGTCCGCAGTCGCCGTCATGAAGGATCTGGAAACGCTGAACCTGTCCGACAACCGTCTGACCAAGGCTCCCGACCTGTCCGCGCTGAAGAAAACGACCAGCGTCGATCTGTCCGAGAACGAGCTGACCGACGCGTCGGGCCTGGAGAAATTCAACCCGACCGAGCACGAGGTGGAAAAGGACGACAAGGGCGAGGACAAGCCGATCACGCTCACGCTGAACCTGTCCGACAACAAGCTTTCCAAGCTGTCCCTCTCTGCAAGCAAGCTGACCTCCCTCGACCTGTCCGAAAACCAGCTCGGACTGAACGTGGAGGGCGCGGCGCTGCACTTTGACGGCTGCACGGCGCTGACGAGCCTGACCCTCAACGATAACGCCACCCTGCAGACGCTTGAGGGGATCCAAACGCTGACCGAGCTGACCACGCTGAACGCGAAAAACAACACGTTCCTGACCACCATCCCCGCGCTCAAGGAGCTGAAAAAGCTTGCCACCGTGGATCTGACCAATGCAAAAATGCTCAAAACGCTGGAGGGTCTGAAGGATTGCGAGGCGCTGTCCTCCCTGACGCTGAGCGAATGCGAGCGTCTGACCGATCTGACCGCAGTCAACACGCTCAAGAAGCTGTCCACCCTGAATCTGGATAAATGCAAGGAGCTGACCAATGAGTCGATTGCGGGCGCGTTTGGTACGCCCAAGACCGATTCGCAGGAAGCAAAGCTTCTGATGGACAAGGCCATCAAAATGACGGTCACGCTCACCGGCTGCCCCAAGGTCACGGACTTCAAGATCTTTGACGAGTACGGAAGCATCACCCTCAACCGCGACAAAGCCGATTCCGCCAAAAAGTAATTCATACGTTCACGCAACGCCGTTCCGATCTGCCTGTCGGCGGAAAACCGGAACGGCGTTCTTCTCAAAAAAACACCATCACGGAGGTTTTCCCATGCCGGATATGCTCGTAAAGCTCTACCAACTGCCGGACAGCAAGCCGCTGTACGATCGTCTTGCCGCCCAGAACATTCGTATCGTTCGCCCCATGACCCCGAACGCCGGAAAGGTGTTCCAATGGGTGCAGAGCCATTTTTCGGACGGCTGGGCGCACGAAACGTCCACCGCGTTCTCCCGCACTCCCGTTTCCTGCTTTGTCGCATATGATGATGAAAAGAAGGAAATTCTCGGCTTTGCCGCATACGACTGCACGGCGAAGGATTTCTTCGGTCCGACGGGCGTTGCGGAGGAGCAGCGCCACCGCGGGATCGGCGGCGCATTGCTGCTTCGCTGTCTGGAGGCGATGCGGGACGAGGGGTACGGCTATGCGATCATCGGCAGCGCAGGCCCCGTGGATTACTATAAGAAGCTCTGCGGCGCAGAGATCATTACAGACAGCGTTCCCGGCATCTATCGGGAACTGCTCTGACGATTGAAAGGAACGGTTACAGATATGGCAAAGAAACTCAGAGCCGGTATCATCGGGGCAACCGGCATGGTCGGGCAGCGGTTCATCACGCTGATCGCCGATCACCCCTATTTTGAGATCTCCGCTTTGGCGGCAAGCGCGTCTTCCGCCGGGAAGCCGTATGAAAAGGCGGTCGAAGGACGCTGGAAGCTCAAGCAGTCCATGCCCGACTGCGTCAAGGGCATGACCGTTCTGGACGCGTCCGAGATCGAGCAAATCAAGCCGCTGGTGGACTTCGTGTTCTGCGCCGTCGATCTGCCCAAGGATCAGACGCGCGAGCTGGAGGAACGGTACGCAAAGGCGGAAATCCCGGTTGTATCCAACAATTCCGCCAACCGCCACACGCCGGACGTCCCCATGCTGATCCCGGAGATCAATTCCGACCACACCTGTGTCATCGCATCGCAGAAAAAACGGCTCGGAACGGAAAAGGGCTTTATCGCGGTCAAGCCGAACTGCTCCATCCAGAGCTACGTCCCCGCGCTCACGCCGCTTTTGTCCTACGGGATCAAGGCGATCAACGTCACCACCCTGCAGGCCATTTCCGGCGCGGGCAAGACGTTTGAGACCTTCCCCGAAATTCTGGACAACGTGATCCCTTACATCGGCGGCGAGGAGGAAAAGAGCGAGGTAGAACCGCTCAAGATCTGGGGCTCGGTACAGAACGGCGTCATCGTTCCGGCAGAAAAGCCGATCATTTCCGCCACCTGCACCCGCGTTCCGGTTTCGGACGGTCACATCGCCGTCGTTTCGGTCACGTTCGACAAGAAGCCGACGGAGGACGAGATGAAGCAGGCATGGGCTTGCTATGCCGGGGAAGCGCAACGCTTACAGCTTCCGTCCGCGCCGAAGCAGTTCCTGACCTACACCGACGAGCCGAACCGTCCGCAGACCAAGCTGGACCGCGACGCCGAAAACGGCATGGGCATCACCGTCGGCAGACTGCGCAAGGACTGCCTGTTCGATTATAAATTCGTCTGCCTGTCGCACAACACGCTGCGCGGCGCGGCGGGCGGCGCGGTGCTGTCCGCAGAGTTGCTCTACCGTCAGGGATATTTATATTAAAGTAAGGGAGTTATGTTTTTGCATGAAACCGGATGTTGAGATCGCACAGGAGGCTGTTTTACAGCCGATCACAGCCGTCGCGGCGGCGTTGGGGTTGAAGGAAGAAGAGATCGAACCCTACGGAAGATATAAAGCCAAGCTTCTGCCGGAAGCGGAACAGCGTTTGCAGGACAAAAAACCGGGCAAGCTGATTCTGGTCACGGCGATCTCCCCCACCCCCGCGGGCGAGGGCAAGACGACCATGACCATCGGCTTGGGCGACGCGCTGAGACGCACGGGCAGGAAAACCGTGATCGCTCTGCGTGAGCCGTCGCTCGGACCCGTGTTCGGTCTGAAGGGCGGCGCGGCGGGCGGCGGATACGCGCAGGTCGTGCCGATGGAGGACATCAACCTGCACTTCTCGGGCGACTTCCACGCCATTACGAGTGCAAACAACCTGCTTGCCGCCATGCTGGACAACCATATCCAACAGGGCAACGCGCTGCAGATCGACCCCAAGCGCGTCATCCACGCGCGCTGTCTGGACGTCAACGACCGCGTTCTGCGGGATATCACGGTCGGACTGGGCGAAAAGAAAAACGGCGTGACCCGTCAGGACAAATTCATGATCACGGTCGCGACTGAGATCATGGCGATCCTGTGTCTGGCGCAGTCCCCCGAGGATCTGAAGGAGCGGCTGGGCAATATGCTGGTCGCCTACACCTATGACGGCAAGCCCGTCTACTGCCGCGAGCTGAACGCGGCGGGCGCCATGACCGTCCTGCTCAAGGACGCGATCAAGCCCAACCTTGTGCAGACGCTGGAAAACACGCCCTGCCTGATCCACGGCGGACCGTTCGCAAACATCGCGCACGGCTGCAACTCGCTGATCGCCACCCGCACCGCACGCAAGCTTGCGGATTACACGGTGACGGAAGCGGGCTTCGGCGCGGACCTGGGCGCGGAGAAATTCTTGGACATCAAGTGCCGCGCGGGCAACTTCCATCCGGACGCGGTGGTGCTGGTCGCAACGGCGCGCGCGCTGAAGTACAACGGCGGCGTTCCCAAGGCGGAGACGGCAAAGGAGAATCTCGACGCGCTTTCCAAAGGCATCGTCAACCTCGGCGCGCATATCGACAACCTCAAGGGCTTCGGTCTGCCGCTGGTGGTCGCGATCAACCATTTCTATGCCGATACGCAGGCGGAGCTGGATTACATCCGCGATTACTGCGCACAGAAGGGCGTCAAAGCCATCGTTTCCAAAGCGTTTGCCGAGGGCGGCAAGGGCAGCGTGGAGCTGGCGGAGGAGGTCTGCCGTCTGTGCGAGCAGGAAAGCGATTTTCACTATACCTATGAGGACGGCGCGACGCTTTGCGAAAAGATCGAAGCGGTCGCAGCCAAGATTTACCATGCCGGCGGCGTAGATTACCTCCCCGCGGCGCAAAAGGCCATCAAGGAACTGGAGGAGCTGGGCTACGGCAGACTTCCGGTCTGTATCGCCAAGACCCAGTATTCCCTGTCCGACGACCCGAAAAAGCTGGGTGCGCCGAGCGGCTACCGTCTGACGGTGCGCGAGGTGCGCGTTTCGGCAGGCGCGGGCTTCGTCGTGGTGCTGACGGGCGAGGTGCTGACCATGCCCGGACTGCCGCTGCACCCCGCCGCGGAAAAGATCGATCTGGTCGACGGCAGGATCGTAGGGCTGTTCTGATGAACACCTACCGTTCCCGCTCCGTCGAGGAAACGGAAGCCGTCGCCGCAGAGATCGCCAAAATGCTGCATAAGGGCAGCGTGCTTGCCCTGTACGGCGAAATGGGCGCGGGCAAGACCGCGTTCGTGCGCGGTCTTGTTAAGGCGCTCTGTCCGGAATGTCTGCCGCTGGTGCATTCCCCGACGTTCGCCATCGTCAACGAGTACAGGGGAAGTGCTCTGACGATTTACCATTTTGATCTGTACCGTCTGCACGACGAGGACGATCTGTATTCCACCGGCTACTTTGAATGCCTCGGCGGGGACGGCGTCGTCGTGACCGAGTGGAGCGAACAGATCCCCTCCGCCATTCCGTCGGACGCGATACGGCTGAAACTGGAAAAGCTTTCGGAAACGGAAAGGAGCTTCACGCTATGCTGATCCTCGGCTTGGATTCCACCGCCGTGACCGCTTCGGCGGCGGTCGCAAGCATCGAACACGGCGAGATCGGAACGTACAGCCTGTTCACGGTCAAAAACCGTATGACACACAGCGAAAATCTGCTTCCGATGATCGATCAGGTGCTGACGCTGTACGGCGCGTCGGCGGACGAGCTGGGTCTGCTGGCGGTCAACGTCGGGCCGGGGTCCTTCACCGGCGTGCGCATCGGCGTTTCCACCGTCAAGGGGCTTGCCTATCCGCGTGCGCTCCCCTGCGCCCCCGTTTCGACGCTGGAAGCGTTGGCGGTCGGCGTTTGCGGGACGGAGGAAACGGTCTGTGCCTTGATGGACGCAAGACGGGAGCAGTTTTACTGCGCACTGTTCCGTAATGGGGAACGCCTGACGGACGACGCGTGCCTGTCCGTTTCGGGGGTGCAGGAGCTGCTGCGAAAGCAGAACATGCCCGCCCTGCTTTGCGGAGACGGCGCTTCGCTGTTTGCTTCGCTTTGTCAAAAGAGTCATTTTGACCTTCCCGTGCGGGTCGCAAACCCGTTTTGTCGGGATCAGAACGCGCTTGCAACCGCGCTTTGCGGGTACCGTCTTTACGAGGCGGGAAAGGCGGTCGGCGGCAAGGAGCTGCGTCCGGTCTATCTCCGTCTGCCGCAGGCGGAGCGCGAGCGGCTGGAAAAACAAAAAGAAGGAAAGTCTGAAAAATAAATTGATTTTCAGAAAGGAATCGTTATGGATCAGAAAAT
>CAYPYA010000192.1:0-2115 GCA_964414775.1 uncultured Ruminococcus sp.
TCCGGACGAACGAGAGACCGAAAACATACTGCTGCGCCTGACGGACGAGCTGGGCATCCCGCTCGTCGCTTCCAACGACGTGTACTACCTCCGAAAAGAGGACGCGTCCACACGGAACATGCTGCATGCCATCCGCGACGCGGACGCGTTCCATGAGGTGCGTTCGGATGCGCAGGAGCAGGCGTATCTGAAGACCGAACGGCAAATGCGCGAGCTGTTCTCCGACCTGCCGCAGGCGGTGGATAACACCGTTCGCATCGCCGAACGCTGTCGGTTTTCCTTTGATTTTTCCACCTATCATCTTCCCGTGTTCCCCACGCCGTCGGGCGAATCGGCAAGCATATATCTGCGCACGCTCTGCCAAAACGGCTACCGGGAGCGTGTCCGGAGCGGCAGTATCGCGCCCGAAAACGGAAAAGCGTACGAGGAACGCATGGCATACGAGCTTTCCGTCATCGAAAGCATGGGCTTTTCGGACTACTACCTGATCGTCTGGGATTTCGTGCGCTTCGCCAAGCAGCAAAACATTCCCGTCGGTCCGGGGCGCGGAAGCGGCGTCAGCAGTCTGGTCGCCTACTGCATCGGGATCATCGACGTCGATCCGCTTGCCTACGGACTGCTGTTTGAACGCTTCCTCAACCCCGAACGGGTGAGCATGCCGGATTTCGATATCGATTTCAGCGACGAACGCCGCGCCGAGGTCATTTCCTATGTGACGGAAAAATACGGACGCGAACACGTCGCGCAGATCATCACCTTCGGCACCATGGCGTGCAAGCAAGCCCTTCGCGACGCGGCGCGTGCGCTGGAGCTGTCCCAATCGGAGACGGAGGACGTTCTGCGTCTGCTTCCGCAGGGCGCAAACGTCACGCTTGCACAGGCGCTGCAGGAAAGCAAGGAGCTGCGGGATCGCTGCGAGCAGGACGAGGACGCACGCAGACTGTTGCGCTACGCTTCCCTGCTGGAGGGCCGCCCGCGCAACGCCTCCACCCACGCGACGGGGGTCGTCATCACCGACCTGCCGCTGACAAGCTATGTGCCGCTCGCCATGAACGAATCGGTTCTGGTGACCCAGTACACGATGAACACGGTCGCGGATCTGGGACTTTTGAAGATCGACTTTCTGGGGCTTCGCTACCTGTCCATTCTGCGGGACGCGGAGGACGCCGTCCGAAAACAAAACCCGTCGTTCCGTCTGGAAGCCATACCCAAGGACGACCGGGAAACGTTCGCCATGCTGTCGGCGGGGCATTCGCTCGGACTGTTCCAGCTCGAAAGCGAGGGCATGCGCGGTCTATTGCAAAAGCTGCGCCCGCAATGCTTGGAGGACATCGTCACGGTCATTTCCATCTACCGTCCCGGTCCCGCCCTCTCGATCGAGACCTTTCTGCAAAACCGCGCCCATCCCGAACAGACGCGCTACCTTGTCGACGCGCTCCGTCCCATTCTGGAGGAGACCCACGGCTGTATGCTCTATCAGGAGCAGGTCATGCGTGTCTGCCAAAGCCTTGCGGGCTTCACGTTCGGACACGCGGACCTTGTGCGCCGCGCCATGACGAAAAAGAAGCAGGCGGAAATGGACAAGGAGTGCGAAGCGTTTCTGGACGGCTGTCAAAAGAACGGCATCCCGCGCGACCGTGCGCAGACCGTCTTTGACCAAATGAAGGAGTTCGCCAAATACGCGTTCAATAAGAGCCACGCGGTCGCCTACGCCGTGCTTGCCTACCGTACCGCCTACCTCAAGGCGCGCTTCCCAAAAGAGTACTTCTGTGCGCTGTTCAACAACGGCGTTTCCCGCGAAAAGCTGCCCGACTACGCGTCGGAGCTGACCGCGCGGAACGTTTCGCTGCTGCCGCCCGACGTGAACGCCTCCGAGGACCGCTTTACCGTCTCGGAAAACGGCATCCGCTACGGGCTGGCGGAGATCAAAAACGTCGGCGGACTGCTGGCGTCCCGCATTGCTTCGGAGCGGGAAGCGGGCATATTCGGCTCGTTCGAGGACTTTCTGACCAGGATCGCGCCGTTTGCGAACGTCCGCGCGTTGGAGGCTCTGATCCGTTCGGGCGCGCTGGACGGCTTCGGCGTCGGACGCGGCTGTATGCTGTCCGTTCTGGA
>CAYPYA010000193.1:0-3209 GCA_964414775.1 uncultured Ruminococcus sp.
ACATACCGATGAGCATTTTTCTGATTGTCATATACGATCTTCCAGGCGCGGAAATGCCAGATGCTCCAAAGCCCGACGATCAGCCCGTATACCAGCAGCGCACGGATGAACGAAAAGGACAGCGGCGGCATGCGGTTCAAAACGACCGAGGTCAGTAAAACGTCCTCCTCGCCGAGCGTGCATTGGAGACGCAGGGTACGCACGTTTCCGGAGGAATCCAAACGGAGATAGCCGGGTTCATCCGTATAGAAACGGCCGAGCGAATAGACGCGATAATCATTTTTGTTCGCGTCCTCCATCGTCGAGGCTTTGATCTCGATCTTCTGCAATTCGTCCGACCCGATCGGTTTTACGGTCAATTCGATCACGCCGACCTCGGTCTGCACATGCTTGAACAAAACGGTCGATCCCTTATGGATGACGATGCCGTTCTCTTCTCTCTCGGCGTCTTTCTTCAGTAACGCTTCGGATAAAGGCAATTCCTTTTCGGTATGCCCCGCCATCTCCAACCGCAAGCGGTTGGAGAATAAAAACTCCGCCAAACAAACGACCGCAAGCAAAGCAAGCAGCGCGGTGATCAGAAACGCGCGCGTTCGGCGGAAGGTTCTCCAGAATTTTCGCAAGCCAGCCAAAATGACAGTCCCCCGTGCATCATATAATTTCATACATAGATATTATACATGAAGTTCTTATGAAAAGCAAGACGTTCTTTTACATCCGAGGGCAGGAATATCGACCGTCGCTTGCTCTGTCCATAAAAGGAACTTTTGCCGTATATCCGCCCGATTCTTACGAAAAGATTCTTTCAAAGAAGCGGAATACGGGAGGATACGCATGGATCCAGCCGCTCGTGTTGGTGAACAGCAGCGAAAATCCGACCAGAAACGTCAGCGCACACAGCGTAAGACAGACCATGAAAATGCGGAAGGACGTGCCGTCCGAGCATTTCTGGTTGGCTTTCGTGCAAAGCTCCAGCATGACCAAAAAGCCGAGCAGGACCAACGGGAGCATGATATCTCCGATATAGCGAATGCAGACGCCGCCGAGACAGGTATCCAAAAACGTCGTCAGCACGATCAGCAGCGACAGCGTCAGATAGAACGCTTTCTTCACCGGCTGTTTTTGGGTCACCTCGCCCTGCAGCAGGCCCGCCCACCACATCGGGAAGAAGATCGCTCCGAGACTTTGCGCCTCAGAGTGGAAATACTGTCCGTACGTTTCCAACGACAAATGGGACGGATAGAAATACGGGAACAGTCCGCTGAGCTGCGGCATTTGCAGGAAGTAATGTATCATGGAATCCCCGAACAGCGCAAGCGTCACGTTGTAAGAGGAGATATCGCAGACCGTCAGCTGATAGATCGACCCGAACTCAAACGGGGAATCAAAACGGATATAGTTATAGTACATGATCGGAATCACTCCGATCAGCAGCGGCGCTATGAACGAACACGCATCGATGAGCTTTTCCGAGGTCGCACGCCCGCGCTCCCTCAGCACCGCGATAAACGGAGGGATCAACGCCGCCGCAAACAAAACCATCGTCGGACGCGATGCGAGTACCAGAACCGCGCAAAGTCCGGATGATGCAAACCAGACACGGCGCAGGACGCGGCGCTTACTGTTCAGCGCGGCAAATGCGAAGTACAGCATCAGCGACAGCAGGGTAAGCCCGGCTGTGACCGGGACATAGTAAATGTTGGACGTGACGGTCGACGAGATCACGTTCATGGGGAACAACGCGCCGAACAGCAATGCCGGGAAGCCCAAACAGAACAGCAGCAGCGGCAGCTTAATGCGGAAGTACTTTACGATCTGCATGATCGCGGCATACAGCGCCGCAGTCCCCACGGTAACAAGTATCATACTCATCAGGTACGAGTTCGGCACCATGCCCGTCAGAATGTACACCGGATACATGACCAGCAGGACCGGCGCGATCCCGAAGTAGCAATAGAAACGTCCGTTGTAATAGGCGTAATCCCAGGATACGTCGTCATGTGCTTCGGGATGTGCGTTGCGTTCCGTGATGTCATAGGGATTTTCCAAGCCTTCCAATCTAGCAGGGTCAAAATCAAGATCCAGATCCACCCTGCCCTCATGCATAGAGGCAAACAAACGCTCGTACGCATTCAAATTCCCTTCGGTAAACGGAAATTCATTCAGCTTTGCAGGCAAACAGCACAACGTCAAACAGATCGCGCAAAGCATCACCGTCAGGATCGTCGCATACCGATGAGAAGGCTTCTGCTCGTCATACAGGATCTTCCATGCGTGGAAATGCCGGATGCTCCAAAGCCCGACGATCAGACCGTATACCAGCAGAGCGCGGATGAACGAAAAGGAAAACGGCGGCATCCGATTCAGAACGACCGAGGTCAACAGCACGTCCCCGCCGAACGTACATTGCAAACGCATCGTACGCACGTTACCGGTGGATTTCCAACGAACATAGCCCGGTTCATCGCTGTAAACACGCGCAAGCGAATGGATCAGATACTCGTTCTTGCTTGCATCCTCCATGGTCGAAACCCGGATCTCCGTCCTTTGCAAATCCTCCGAGTTGATCGGCTGTACGGTCAATTCGATCACGCCGACCTCGGTCTGCACCTGCTCGAACACGACCGTCGTTCCCTGATGAATGACGATCCCATTCCCTTTTCTGACAGCGCCGTCCTGCAAGACCGCGTCGGAAAGATCCAATGTTTTTTCGGGATACCCCGACCTCTCCAACCGCAAACGGTTGGAAAACAAAAACTCCGCCAGACAAACAACGGCAAGCAAAGTAAGCAGCGCGGTGACGACAAACGCGCGGGTTCGACGGAAAGTTCTCCAAAATTTTCGCAAACGGACCAAAACGACAAGCCCCCCATACATTATGCAAACTCATACGAAAAAATATTATACACGAATCAGGGAAAAAAGCAAGGGGTTTTCCGCAAATCATTCACAAAAATGCCTTTCCGCGCATAAAGAACGCGTCTCATACATAGTTATGAAATGAAAAAAAGCAACCATATCGGAGGGAACAGTATGTTGGAGCAATCCATCTATCAGGACATCGCGGGGCGAACCGGCGGTGATATTTACATCGGCGTGGTCGGTCCCGTCCGAACGGGAAAATCCACGCTGATCAAGAAATTCATGGAGCATTTGATCCTGCCGAACATTCCGGGGGATCATGTGCGGGAGCGCGCCAAGGACGAGAT
>CAYPYA010000194.1:0-7616 GCA_964414775.1 uncultured Ruminococcus sp.
GGTAGACCTCGGGCTTGATCCAGCCCATCTGCTCTCCGAAGGTCAGCGACTGCGCGGCAAGGATATCCTGTCCCGCCGCGTCGGACGCGTAGTCGTAATTCCGTCCGAACACGCAGACGTAGGCGTTATAGATGACCATGAACGCGGGAACCTGTTCATTTTTAATCCAGATCCATGACAAATATGCCTGAATGTCCTTCATGTACGGGTCGGAGGTGCATTCGGTGGACAGGAAGCCGCCCTCGGGCATGATTTGGCGGGCGTGATCCAACAGGTTGCGGTAGCTTTCCACCCACCACGTCCCGCCGCCCGCGCGGTGGGAATGTCCGCGGTCCTCACAGGGGTACGCCTGTGCCGCGCCGATCTGGTCGATGTACACGCCGTCCACGCCGCATTCGTTGAACAGCTTGTCCAGAATCTCCTGCTGCTTTTCCTGCCAGAGCGCGGTGGACGGACACATGATCGCCAATTCGATATGGCTGGTCGGGTAGACCTCCAAAAACGGCTCGTCAAACGCTTTCTTGGTACAGTTCGGGCGGGCAAGGGAGGTGAACTGCCAGTCCTCATTCCCCCTGTCGTGGGTGTCCCACAGCCTGCCGTTGATATACGGCATGACGCGCACGCCGTGTTGCTGTAAGCGGCGCATACCGGGTAAAAACGCGTCCTTAGCGGGGAAGTAGTGCGGATAGTTGGTGTCGTACGGGATCTGAAACCAGTCGTACAGATGCACGGGGCTGTTCAGCCCCAGATCGGCGGACGCCTGCAGCAGCTCGTCGGCAAAGCCCTCGTCCCAAAGCATGCGCTTGCGCCACCAATGCGGATTCCTGCGCAGCCAGTCGGGGGTGTCCTTTCGTTTGCCGTCCTGCATCACGGGCTTCCAGCAGGCGTGCTGTTCGAAGAAGTCGCGGTACAGCAGCGCCGCGTCGTACCAGTCGCCGTCAAACAATTGCCAGACCGCTTCCCCCGCAAGCGTTTGGGAGTTTTCGGGTCGGTCGATGTCGCAAAGCGGCATGACGGCTTTCAGGAACGCGACGGGGTTCTGCTCATCCTTGCGGTATTCCAGCTTTTTGTAAGCGGGGGCGGGGTCGTGCAGACCGTAGTACAGTCCGCGCCCGACGCCCGTATGGTAGAGCGCCATGTACTGCATGGACGCGCCGTAGGACGGGTAGTTCTGCCGTGTGGAGAAGGTGCGGGTCGCGGGGTAGACCTCGCCGCACCCGTAGGGGAAGAACACCTTGGTGCGGTTACAGGCCCGGAACGACAGAACGGGGTAATCGCATTCGTACAGGGCGTATTCCCTGTTTTCGCTGTACAGCCGCACGCTCCAAGCAAGTTTACTTTGCTCCTGTCCTGCGACGGCGGTCAATACCACCGTGACGCCCGGAAGCAAACGGTGTCCCGAAAGCGTGACGGTATGTACGTTGCCTACCGATACCGCTTCCGCCGTCTGCCAGCCGCTTTCGGAGTCGACGGTAAGCATCCGCAGGTCGTCGAGCTTACGCGCACATAGGGTGAACAGGACGCTGTCCGTATGCAGGAATTTTCTGTTCGACTTGGCATTGGTATCGGTCAGACCGTGCAGCAGAACGCCGTCGGGTCGGAAGGCAAGCACGGCGCGCAGGTCGCCTGCCTGTATGGTGTGTGTTTTCATAAGGATAGCGCCTTTCAGATCTATGGAATCGGATAGTTTGTTTGGGTCTTGAACAAAGCGGCGCTGACGACCGATTTCGCGCCCGCCTTGCGCAAAAGGCTCGCGCAGGTGCGTAAGGTCGCGCCGGTGGTGCAGATATCGTCGATCAACAGCAGTCGCGGGTATTGTGCGATCTCCGCTTTACGTGGACGGTACTTCCCCTTGATGGCCTTTGCCCGTTGGGACTCGGACAGGAATTTCTGCTCGACGTTTCCGAGACAGTCCAGCGTGCGGGTCACGGGAAGCCCCAACGCTTCGGCGACGCCCTTTGCAAGCAGGCGGGACTGATCGTACCCGTCCTTGCACAATGCCTTGCGGCTGCGCGGGACGTAGGTGACCGCGTCAAAGCGTTCGGTGCAGATCGTGGCAAGCTGTTTTCCCAGAAAGTAAACGCGCCTCTTGTCGGCTTTATGCTTGAGCATTTGCGACAGGCAGTAGGCCTGCGGGGAGGTGTACCAAAGCAGTACGTGTACGAATTTGTTGTGCTTACAGATACATTGTGAGGCGGGAAGAGAACACATACGGCAGGGCTCGTTCAAAAGCTTCTGCCAGTCCGTTTTGCAATCGTCGCAGAGAAGCTCCGCTCCGATGCAGGCAGTTTTCCCGCAAAGCAGGCAGACGTTCGGAAAAAGGATTCGGAACAGCTGCCTTACTTTCATTGCCGCAGTAAGTCGGGAAGCGCCGTATAGCGTTTGGGCTTACGGTCGTTTCCGGTCATGAGGGAGAGGACGCGCGCTTCTCCGACGATGCAGACCATTTCCTTGGCTCTTGTCACGGCGGTATACAGCAGGTTGCGCGTCATGAGCGGGGTCGCCGCTTCGAAGGACGGGATCAGAACGAAGCGGTACTCGCTTCCCTGACTCTTATGCGTCGTGATCGCATAGGCGAGCTCCAGGTCCTCCAGCAGCGAAAAGTCGTATTCGCAGGTGCGGTCGTCAAAGTCGATCAGCAGGTATTCGCCGGAACGGTTGATGCGGCGGATCCTGCCGATATCCCCGTTGAAGATGCCTGTCCCCTCGTTTCCGTCCCGATCCCAGAGCAGATCGTAGTTGTTGCGGATCTGCATGACCTTGTCCCCCTCGCGGAACACGCGCGCGCCGACCTTTTTCTCCTTTTTGTCGGGAGAGGGCGGGTTGAGCGTTTGCTGCAGGGCGGTGTTCATTTCCGTTGTGCCGAGCGGGCCCTTGCGCGTCCAGCAGATGATCTGGATATCCTCGGTCGGATCCAGCCCGTACCGTTTGGGAAGCCGCTCGGCGCAAAGCTGTAACAGGGTGTTTTTGGTCGCGTCCGCTCCGTGACGCTCCAGAAAGAAGAAATCGTTGTCCCGTACCGAAAGCAGCGGCTTTTCGCCGTGATTGATACGGTGTGCGTTGACGATGATCAGGCTTTCCTGCGCCTGGCGGAAGATGTGATGCAGCCGCACGACGGGGAAACGCTCCGACGCGATCAGATCGAACAGGCAGTTGCCCGCTCCGACCGGCGGGAGCTGATCGACGTCCCCGATCAGGATCAGACAGGTGCCGGGCCGCAATGCCTTCAGCAGCGCTTCCAGCAGCAGCGTGTCCACCATGGACATCTCGTCGATGATCAGGGCCTTGCAGGGCAGGGGGTTGTCCTCCCCGCGCCCGAAGCGCGCCTTGTGATCCTCCGAAAAGCCGGTCTCCAGCAGACGGTGGATGGTTTTGGCTTCCTTGTCGGAGGCGTCGCTCATGCGCTTCGCCGCGCGTCCGGTGGGGGCGGCGAGCAGGGTGCTGACGTTCAATTCGTTCAACAATTGCAGGATCGCCCGAATGACGGTGGTCTTTCCCGTTCCGGGGCCGCCCGTGACGATGGTAAGACCGCCCGAAACGGCGTTTTCGATCGCCTGCTTCTGTTCGGGGGCGTAGATGATGCCGTTTTGCTGTTCCAGACCCGCGATGCGTTCCTCCACGCCCGACGGGACGAACGGGAACTTTTCCCTGTCGATGAGCGCGAGCTTGGCGGCGATGTAGGCTTCGGCGGCGTACAGCTCCTTGGTCGCGTAAAAGACGGTACCGTCCTGCTCGGTGCGGACGAGCTTGGCTTCGTTCAGCAGGCTGCCGACGGCATTTTGCAGCTGCTCCTGCGGGACGGACAGCAGCTTTTCGCACAGCGACAGAAGCAATTCCTCCGGCAGACGGCAATGCCCGCTTTGCATGGCGGCGTGGTTCAGCGCGTGAAGGACGCCCGCCTGCAGTCGGTCGGCGTTGTCCGCTTGGATCCCCAGGCTTTGCGCGAAGCGGTCCGCCTTTTCAAAGCCGATGCCGTCGATCTCGGCGCACAGGCGGTAGGGATTGAGCTTGACCAGATCGACCGCCGCCGAGCCGAACCGCTTGAAAATACGGACGGAAAGGGTCGGCCCGAAGAACTCCCCGAAGTAGAGCATGACGGAACGCATGCCGAACTGCTGTTCAAACGCCTGATGGATCTCGTCCGCCTTTTTGGGGGAGATGCCCTTGATGTCGCAAAGCCAGTGCGGGTGATGCTCGATGATATCCAGCGTCTGCTCCCCGTAAGCGTCCAGCATGCGCCCCGCCAATACGGGGCCTACGCCGCGGAGCGCACCGGAGGACAGGTATTTCAGGATGGAGGAGGCGGAGGTGGGCAGGTTCTTTTCAAAGTATTCCACCTTGAACTGCCGCCCGAACGTGGGATGCACCGTCCAGCTTCCGCGCACGCGGACGCTTTCGCCCTCCCCGACGAACGGCATGACGCCGACCAGCGTGACCGGCTCGCCCATGCAGTCCAGCACACAGACGCAGTATCCGTTTTCCTCGTTGGAAAACACGATCTCGTCTATCGTTCCCTCCAGAAAACCGCCCTCCAAGCCGTTCACCACCTTTTGACGTAAATTTTCCTCTTTTCGTTTTCGGAGAACCGACGGATCAGCTCCTCCTCCTGCAATTCCGAACGGCACAGCAGGATGGCGTCGTACCGCTTGCTTTCCCATACGTCCTTTGCCGCGTCACCGAACAGCAGGCAGGTGAAATGCAGATGCTTTTTGCCGAACAGTCGGATCAGCTCGGCGACCGACGCGAACATGCCGATCGCGGCAAACAGGTACAGCAGGATCTCCCACATGGATGACCTTCCCCTTTCGTATAACAGGGGAAGTCTGAAAAGCATTCCGCTTTGCAGGGCGGAAGCTCACAAATCTTATCTCCCTATTATACTATACAGCATATGAAAAATCAAGGGAATTTGCGGCTGATTTTCGGCACGGCGCGAAAAAAAGCCGAGAACAAGCGGAATGCTTGCTCCCGGCGTTTCGCCTATGTTTTTGTGAATGTTTCCGTCACCGACGCGGTCATGCTTCGGGCTGCTCGGAAGCGGCTTCGCTTTCGACCGCGGTCTCCTCGGGTGCATCCTCCAAGAGTGCGCGGATGGAAAGGTTGATGCGCTTGGCTTCCAGATCGATGCCGACGATCTTGACCTTTACGACGTCCCCGATCTTGAGAACGCTTGCGGGGTTGTTGACCGGCTTATCGGAGATCTGGCTGTTGTGGATCAGACCGTCCAATTCGGGAATGATCTCCGCGAACGCGCCGAACGGCATCAGGGAAACGACCTTGACCTCCGTGACGTCGCCGATGGAATACTTGTCCGTGAAGATCTTCCACGGATCGGATTCCGGCGTTTTGTAGCCGAGCGAAATACGCTTGGTCTCCGGATCGAAATGCTTGATGAAGACGTTCAGCTTCTGACCGACGGTCAGCACCTCTGCCGGCGGACGCAGTCTGCCCCAGGAAAGCTCGGAAATGTGTACCATGCCGTCGACCGGTCCGATGTTGACGAACGCGCCGTAGTTCATGATGGCACGCACCGTGCCGATGAACTTCTGACCGACCTCCAGCGTCTGATAGAACGCTTCCTCCTCCTGCTTTTTCTGTGCGCGCTGTACCGCGCGGATCGAACCGACCGCACGCTTGCGCTCCTCGTTGATGTCGATGATCTTGAACGAGACCTTCTGCCCCTTGAGCGGGTCAAGCGGTTCGCCCTTTGCAATGCCCGACTGGGAAGCGGGGATGAAGATGCGGGACGAGCCCTTCGTGACGACGACGCCCGAATAGCTGTCCTCCTTGCGGATGACGTCCTTGACGACGCCGGTCAGCACCTCGCCGGACTCGTGCGCCGCCTTGATGGTCTCCCAGTTCTTGGAAGAATCCAGCCGCTTGCTGGAAAGCTGCACCGTTCCGTCGGAATCGCTGAACTTGATACATACCACGTCGATGGAGTCGCCGACATGGTACTTTTCAGTCAGGTCGACGCCGCTCTCATCGGTGATCTCGTCATAGGCGAGAATGCCGGTGTGCTTGGTGCCGAGATCCACTTTCAGTTCCGTGGAACTGACTGCGGAAACGATGCCGGTAACCTTATCTCCTGTATGTAATGTTTTGAAGGACGCTTCCAGCAGTTCTGCAAAACTCGTCTCTTCGTTTTTGATGTCTGCCATGGTTTTTTTTACCTCCTGAATTATACTACCCGGAGCGGATGCTCCGGCAGTGATCAAAATGGATCCTGCCGCGCAAATGCGCGCGCGCAAGTGGTCGAGATCGGCGCCGGACTCTACCAGAACGGCGTCCTTTCCCGTCTCCTTTGCGATCCCGAACAGCTTCATGGTATTCGAGCTTTCCGGCGATCCGACCACCACCGTCAGATCGGACGCGGCGGCAAGGACGCGCACCTCGTTTTGCCTGACTTCGGTGACCGTACATATTGTATCAAAGATTTGTAAATTTGTATAGAGACATTTTATGAATTTTTGGCACGAATCCCATTCTTTTGTGTTGAATGTTGTCTGCACCGTGAGGATCGCGGGTCGGGAGATCGGCTTGCGGTCCGGATAGGCTTGCTCCAATTCGGCAAGACTGCCGTACACCTCGTGCGTTCCGCCGACCTCGGATACGATGCCCTGCACCTCCGGATGCGATCTGTCCCCGATGATGAGGAAGTGCGCGTCCATGGCGGCAGAGGCGATATCGTGCAGCTTGCGGACATACGGACAGGTCGCGTCTACATAGCGGATGCCGTTTTCACGCAGCTGCGTATAGACCTGCTTCGTCGTCCCGTGTGCGCGGATGAACACCAGCGCGTCGGGCGGCAGGGAAGGAATGTCCTCGGGGGTGATGAATTTCACGCCGCGTTCCTGCAGGGAACGGTTGAACGGACGGTTGTGGATCAGTTCGCCCAGACAGTAAATGCTGCCTGACCCGTCCGAAAGGGCCTGCTCGATCAAATGTACGGCGCGGGACACGCCGGGGCAGAACCCCGCGTGCGGCGCGATCCGGATCGCGTTCATATGGCTGCCTCCCGAAACGGCTCGCAAACGTGTGCGAAGCAGGCGTATGCGGCTTGCTCCCGCCCGTTTTCCTTCGCGTACGCCGACCATTCGGCATACGGGATCGGTCTGCCGATGCATACCGTGGTCTTTCGGAACGGCTTCGGCTTACGGCAGGCGGTCAGGATGCTGACCGGCAAAACGTCCGCTTTTGCGCCCGCAGCGATGACAAGCATACCGCCCATCGCCTGTTCGGGCTTGGGATCGGTATAGGGAATGCGTTTTCCCTGCGGGAAGATTGTAATATCCTCTCCCGCACGCAGGGTGCGTATCGCCTGTCGGAAGGTCAGCAGATTGTTGCCGCCCTCGCAGACGGTCAGTACGCCGAACACGCGGAACAGCAACCGCAGATACCAATGTCTGCTCAGAGATTTCTTGGCAAGAAAACATTGTCTGCGTTTCAAAGCGGCGGCGAGCAGGACGGGGTCGATATAGGACGCGTGATTGGCACAGACCAAACAGGCGCGATCCTTCGGCTCGTTCTCCCTCCCGATCACGCGCACGCGGTAGACCAATCGGAACAGTCCGCCGAACAGCCCTTTGCAAACACCGTAAACGCTCATCTGTCCG
>CAYPYA010000195.1:0-3621 GCA_964414775.1 uncultured Ruminococcus sp.
GAGCGCAATAGTACGGGATCCAAATGGTTTTCAAGCCTTTTTCATGCACGTAGGAATTGAAGTGCATGATCAGCTCTTCTTCATAATCCGTTTGATTGTAATGCACCAGCTCCGTATGCCAATACAGACCCCTCAGCTCCAGACAGTCAAACTGTGCATTATTAAAATCGGAAATCAAACGGTCAACGACCTTTTGTAAGGCGTTCGAACTCGCTTCCAGGCTGTTCACCGGCATTCCGTACACCGTGCTGCCCTTGCTTTCACGGAACGGGACGGACAGGAACACCGGATAGCGGAAATCCTCTCCGAGCGACATTTCGCTCTTGAGTTTACCGACCAGATTGTTCAAAGCGGTGAGGTTGGTGTTTTTCGCTTTCCCGATCATCTCGGTCACGTACTTATCCCAACCTGACGGGCTCGTGTAATCGTATTTGCTGAAGCCCGTCGGCAGGAACAGCATCGCGTCAAACATCGTATCGGCTTTGTTTCCTTCGGCATCGAGATATGCGACATACGGAAGAAGCTCCTCCTCCGTGTACGCGCCGCTGGTATACATCAGCACGATGTTGCCGATGCCGTCAAGCTTACCCGCAAAGCCGCGATCGGGAGCGGGTGCGGGATCCGCCGGTGCGGAAGCGGCACTTCCGGCATCCGCAGAGCCCTTGACGCTGATCTCATCGACATAGGTGTTGACATCGCTTGAGAAGGTCAAGCGGACATAGCGCGCCTTATACGGCTGATCCAGCGTGACGGTCTGTTCCACCTTCCGCGCCGGGTCCGACGTGATCGACTTTTTATCCTCCAGCTTACCGACCGTTCCGAACGTCGTACCGTCCTCAGAAACGGCAACGGTCAGGTAACGCGGACAAAGGATGCCCGCCGGACGGTTCTGCAGAGAGGTCATCGTCACGGAAGAAACGGCGCAAACCGTTTCCAGATCAATGGTAACAGAAGCAGCCGTTCCGCGGTACAATTTCAGATAAGCAGGGTCGGAATAGGAAGCGGCGGCGGCTGTCTGACCGTCCGTCAGCTTGGTTTCCGGTTTATAGGCGCATGCTGGAAAAGCATGCTCGATCGGGCTTTCATAGGTAACGGTATACGACTTCCCTGTTGAAAGAACATCCCCGTCGGCGGCGGCAAAGAGCGCCGCCGGCAGGAGAGAGATCAACAGGAGCGTAAACAGTCCTACGGATAGGATACGCTTACCATTCATACTGTGTTCCTTTATTTCTTTATTTTAGGTCAGAGAAGCTTTATACGCATCGACCGTTGCCTGCATGTCGGTTTCCACCTGGGTCTGGATCGCCTGCCAGAGAGAGGTCAGCTGGTTGGTCGCATCGTTGGCGATCGCATTGCCGTAGAGGTTCACCAAGCGGCCGTCGGCCCAGCCGAACATTGCGCCGAGATCGTAGAAGCGATTGTTGTAAACCAGATCGAGCATTTCCGCGTCAGCATCATCCTGCAGCGCCTGCGTTTGCAGCGTTTGCTCGTAGTACGCTTTCGTCACGTCCGCGCTGTAGCAGCCGAGCGCCTGCATCAGGACGCAGGTCGCCTCACGCTGGTCGCCCTCGTTGGTGACCGGAATGCCGAGAACGGTGGAATGGAAGCGGTTGACCGTGTTGTAGTATTTTTCCTGTGCTTCGTCATACTTCGGGTTGGGCAGAACGCCGAACTCAAAGTCCAGTCCTTCCGCACGCGTTTTCAGAGAGGAGATGGAGGTAGCGGTCGTGCTGTAGAACAAACCTCTGCCGTTGATGAACATGTACTCCAATTCCGCAAAGCCGTACTTGGAGGTAGCCTCCGGGATCTTATTGATGAGCAGCTCGGCACGATTTGTCACATGCTTATCGGACATCACTTTATAAACCTTGTCGAATGCGGAGACGGACTCCCCGTTCATGATATTCAACTGGAAATATCCGGTCGCGGGATCCGGGCTGGCAATCGCGATCCCGCAGCCGTTCATCATGACCGTAGCGCTGTAGGAGGAGCTGAGGTTTCCGTAGGTCGCTTCCGTGCCCCACTCGCCGTTTTCGTCCGGCTGCGCGACCTTTTTGCACATTTCCGTAAAGACGTCCAGCGTGAATTTACCGGAGCGGACCAATTCGTAAATGTCGCCGTAATCGCCCGTCAGATCCGCATTGTTGCTGTAGATATCCTTATTATACAGGTACAGATAGGTGTTATCGTCGTCCGTGATGATCGCGTCGCCGCTGACGAAGTAGGTCTTACCGCCGATGGAGATCGAATCCATCGCGGTCTTATCCCACCACGCGTGATTCATATCCAGCAGGCCGTCCAAGGACCAGAACATGTTTTCCGTCACGCATTGCAGCATACGGTCAACGGATTCGGAAACCAAGTCGTAGTTCGCATCTCCGCTTTGAATATCCGTACGCAGCTTTTCATCCGGATACTTCGTCGGGAAGACTTCCATCTTCAAGCCGTACTTGGAGGCGATGAAGTCATTGCGCTCCTTCACCGCTTTGTTGATCGCGGAGAAGTTGCTTTCCTCATCCGGAACGAACTGCAGCTCGCCGTAGATGTGACGGGCCTTTTCCACGCAGAGGATACGGATGGTCGTATCGTTGTAATAATCCGGATGCGGAAATTCATCCTCCGGACTCTTCGAGACGGCCGAAGCGGTCGGATCGCTCGTCGTTTCATCCCCCGGATCATCCTCGGAACAGGATGCGAGCGGGAGAACGCAGAGGATCACGCACAGCAGCATGACCAAAATCGATTTGATTTTTTTCATTGTAAACCTCCTTAGGTATACATTGTTTTTCATGAACGGGTTTTCGTTTTTTGATGGTTTGAAATGCCGTAATACCGTGGAGCAAAACCGTTTTCCCCCGTCAAAACAATCTTCCTCATTTGCCCTTTTTCGAACAACGATTCACATGGTTATTATAGCATAGGGGTTTTTCTCATTGCAACAGGTATTCAGCCAAAGTTCGTATCTGTTTTTTGTGCATTCTGCTTTTTTTCCAGAATGGCAAGTTTGATGCAGCAGCAAAGCAGCGGAGCCGCCTCGGCAAGCTCGTTTAAGGACGGGTAGGTAGGCGCGATGCGCAGGATGCTGTCCTCGGGGTCTTTGCCGTAAGGGAACGGAGCGCCCGCGCCGGTCAGGACCAGTCCCGCGTCCTTGGCAAGCTCGACGACCCGCTTCGCATTCCCCTTCGGGAGCGTCATGCAGATGAAGTAACCGCCGTTCGGCTTGGTCCAGCTCACGCCCGGCACATCCGAAAGCTCCTCTTCAAACACGCGGTAGAGCAGTTGAAACTTGGGCTGGATGATATCGGTATGGACGCGCATCTGCTTCTTGACGTCCTCCAGATCGTGGAACACGCGGGAATGGCGAAGCTGATTGAGCTTATCATGCCCGATCGTCTGTACCTTCAATTCCTCCAGAATACGCGCGATATTCCGCGGACTGGACGCCATACAGGAAATGCCCGCTCCGGAATAGGTGATCTTGGAGGTGGAAGCGAACTCGATGAACAGATCCTCATTGCCGTATTTCGCCGCTTCCGAGAAGATCTCCAATATCGTATCCGGCGTATCCGTCAGATCATGCAGAACGTACGCGTTATCCCAGAACACGCGGAAATCCTTTGC
>CAYPYA010000196.1:0-2178 GCA_964414775.1 uncultured Ruminococcus sp.
ATGTGCAGATAATCGTTCTGTTCGTTCGCAAAGCCGTAATCGGTGCGGAAGCCGAGCATCATTCTGCATTGCGAAACCTCCGCATGCTCGGTGACGGTCTGCATCCGCGCCGGCTTTTGCCCCGTAACGGTGTTCGGCAGGAGCGCCTTGCGCGGAGCAAACGGCAGATGCGTTTTGCAAAGCGACGCAAGCATCGATGGCGCTTTGCTTCCGACGTAGAGAATTTCCACCCGCGTGTCCCGCAGCAACGCCTGATAGAGTTCCCAAAGCGATTGCGGCGTCAGCTTGCTGATTTCCTCTTCACAGCCGCCGCATTCCACCGCATACGGCTCGTCCTTGCACATCTGTTCGATACAGCGGACGCTTGCATAGGCGGATTTGTTGTCATAGCGGGCGCGGATGTCCTCGATCAAATTCTGCTTTTCCCGCTCGACATAAGCGGAACAGAAGCAGCCGTTTTCCGTATAGGGATGAAACAGCAGCTGCGAAAGCAGCTTCATGCCTTCCTCCAATACCTGCATACCGTCAAACGCGTATGTGTCCTCGATGCAGGTCAGCTCCGCGGTGACGATCTGCATTTCGCCCCGTTTCTGGACATAACTGCCCAGACCGAGCGAGTACAACTCGTCCTGCTTGCGGTTGAGTGCCTGCATGGTCGGGTATTGCGTTGTTCCGCGCATCAGAACGTCCGTCAGCAAAGAGTAGGCGGAAGCCGTTTCCTTGCGCAGAGGGACGAGAAAATTGACCGTCAGCACGGCGGTCTTGAAGCGGTCGGTTTGGATCGCGTTCAGAAACACGCCGTCGCAAAGGCAGATGCGGTCGGGTCTCCTATCGGGAATCATGTTCAGACAGATCCTTTCCGGTAGATCGGCTCGCCGTCACGTACCGTGGCGAGGATCTGAATATCCTGATCAAAGACCGCCAGATCGGCGCGGTAGCCCTCACAAAGCAGTCCGCGATCCTTGATGCCGAACAGCCGCGCGGGGGTGTGCGTCATCATGCAGACCGCCGAGCAGATGTCCGCGTCGGCAAGCGTGTGCATATTGCGCACCAGGCGGTCGGCGGTCGCAACGCTTCCGGCAAACGCCTTGCGGTCGGGCATTTTGGCGACCCCGTCCTCGATGAAGCATTCCTGCCCGTTGGTCAAGGAGCCGAGGATCGTGCGCCCCTCCGTCTGCCCCGCGCCGCGCATGGCGTCGGTCACCAGAACGGTGCGGTGCGCGCCCTTGGAGCGGTAGACCAATTGCAGCAGCGTATCCGGCAGATGCTTGCCGTCCGCGATGATCTCTACGGTCAGATCGTCATACAGATATCCCGCTTCGACCAAGCCCGGATAACGGTAGCCGTCGATGCGCACAATGCTGCTCATGCCGCTGTAAAAATGCGTCAGATGGGTGTAGCCGTGGCGCAACGCCTCTCTTGCAACGTCGATGGTCGCGTTGGAATGCCCCATGGAGACGTGAACGCCGCGCCGCGTCAATGCGTCGCCCAGCTCCATCGCCCCCGGCAGCTCGGGCGCGACCGTCCAGCGGACGATACAGCCGTTTGCCTGTTCGAGGATCTTATTGTAATGCTCCGGCGTCGGCGTTTTCAGATACTTTTCGTCCTGCGCTCCCTTTTGATCCGCCGAGAAGTACGGGCCTTCCAGATGGAAGCCGTACAGGTATGCGCCCGGATAGCAAGTGCTTTGCACCTTGCGCAGGGTGTGGAAGGATTCCAACAGCTCCTCATCCGGACAGGTCAGCGTGGTCGGCAGGATGGTGGTCGTGCCGTGCTGTGCGTGCAGGGTCGCCGCCCCGATGAACGCTTCGCTTGTCCCGTCCATATAGTCATACCCGCCGCCGCCGTGCTGATGCACGTCGATGAAGCCGGGGGAGATATCATAACCCGTGTAGTCGTAGACCCGGTACTGCGCGTCGTCGGACTTCTGCTTGCCGACGTAGGTGATGACGCCGTTTTCACAGCATACCTCTCCGTTTTGCACGACCGCGTGCGGGAATATAAGATTGCCCTTGTATTTGGTTTTCATCCTTATGACCATTCCTTGTCCTTTTATTCAACACGTATCGTTAGGAACATAAATGTTCCAAACATTTATCTTTCAAACTTAAAAAACTATGATTCCGTTTTGCTGTCGGTCAGCAGCACGACCGCCGCCGCCGCGATGCCTTCTTCCCG
>CAYPYA010000197.1:0-3521 GCA_964414775.1 uncultured Ruminococcus sp.
TGTTTGCCTTTGAGACCTCGCGCGCGTCGTTCGAATATGAATACCCGTTCTGAACGCCGTTATCCAAAATCAATATCAAACGTCATCTCAAACGTACGGTTCCACGGATAGCGGAAGTTGGATACGCGGATCGCGCCGCATTCGCTCTCCGTATAGGTTTGCAGAGACGAAATGAGCTTACTCGCATTGAGCCGACGAAGGATCAGCGGAACGGAGCAAGGATTGCTTTCCGACTGCAAGCCGTCCAGGTACGCATGAAAACGCTTATAGCTGATATCCTTGATGTACGCAAACGTCATGGATTTTAAGAAGCCTTCGTTCGCATCGGGGGTGGACTGTTCAACGTGCATCAGATAGGAATATCTCGCAATGCCCATGGAAAGCGCGATCCCCATCGCGTTCCCCGCGGTATTCCAGCTCGAGTACCCGAGAAGCAAGCCGAGTTGCGCGTCGCTGTGCTCCACCAGCATTCCGGACAGCGTGCTTGAACCGGAAACATCCAGCAGCACCGTCGGCACGCCGTTCTGCAGATTCCGTTCCAGCGTGTCCATCAATTTTACACAGTCGGATTCCGTAAAAAATCGCGTCAGGATCAGCGCGTGCAGACCGCCGCTTGCCGATTTTTTCGCATTCAAACAGGTCAGATGCGTATCGACGTTTTCCCCGAGCGTTCCGATATCGAAAGAGTCCGCGGGTTGATGCTCGCCCGACCCGAAATAGGACAGCTTGATGTCTACATTGCCGTACAGCTTGGTTACCAATCTGGTCAGACAGCACATGCCCAATTCGTCCGCCGCCGCGCTCAGAACGCCTTTATCTCCGAGCAGGCTGCGCAGATACGCGATCTCATTGGATTGAATGGTAACGCGCGGGTTGGAGTCGTCCACGCCGATATACAGAAATTCCACGTCATCCTTGACGTTTCGCAGAATGTAATCGGCAAGCTTCAATTTTCGTTCCCGTGCGCCGAGATACTGTTTCATCTTGGTTTCGGAGACCGGGTCGGGAATACGGTTTCCGTTTTCATCATACCGATAGCCGGCCACGATATTTTCGATCGTAAGCTGATTTCCCTGCAACTGCTTACGGGCGGTGAACCCGTAGTTACGCAGAGCATTATAGGTATCCAAGTCATACCCCTGATAACCGACGGTAGACGCAAGCCGCATGACGGTATCGAACATCACAACGGTATTGGTCTTACACAAATGGATGATCTCATCCATGATGTCATATTCCAGCGTCAGATCGGTATTGCACAGCCAGCGAGAGCCGACCAAGCCGCCGGAAAGCGCCTGATCCAAAGACAAAATGAAGTAATCGCAGGTTTTGTCCGCTTCCTTCATCCATGCCAGCAGCGCTTCACGGTCCCCGATCGTCAGTCCGTTCGGATTGGGCTGCATATTGTCCAAAGCGGTACGGTACATCCAGTCCTCCGGCATCACCAGCTCGATCCCGACGGACTGCGCAAGATACAGGACGCGCTCCTTGTTGACGGGCCGATCGTCCAAAGGCAGGTAGGCAACACGGATCCGATCCTGCATTTCCGTTCCGCAGAGCGTACATGCACGCGTGACCGTTCCGTCCGGTCGGGTCACGTTTTCGACCGATGAATGCTTACAATCAACGGGAAAGGACGTATACTTCCCCACCTGATGTTGCTGCATCAGCAACGCGTCCCCGGTCGTCTGTTTTCCGTCTCCATTGACATCCGCCATACGCAGTACCTCGTTTGAAAGATCACGAACGCCCGCAAAGTGCTGCAGCAGCAAAACCACGTCATACGCGCCGCATACCCCGTCACCGTCCAAGTCGCCGTACGCGGTGTTTTGCAAAGCGGCAGTATGCGTAGCACACGGAGCGCAAGCCGACAAAGCAAGCAGCAACAGAAGCAAGACACTCAGCACACGTTTCTTCATCATAGCCATATACATCCTTTTTTGTTTCTAAACCAGTATAACAAAAAACAGGTGAGAATTGCAATTGCAAAATGCAACAATTCGCACCCGTGAAAATAATGAAGAATGCCGAAAAAAGAGTGTAAGCAAAGGTAACGTACAGCTTACAGATACTGCCTGAGCACCTCGACATTGCGTTCCTGTGAAACGATAAAATCCTGTGCAAGCTGTTTGGAGGATTTCGGAGCGTCCGGATTCTGTTTGAGCGCACGCGTCACATCCACGATGCCCATCGTGCTTCCCAAAATCAGCATCTGCGCCATTTTGGAGGTATCGTCCCCGCCCATGCGGATCATGACGGAGGAACGGATCTTGGCAAACGCGCCGATCTGGCTCGCCTGACCGCCGTTGATGCGCTCCGCACTACGATAGAGATTGCGGTAGGCGGATTCTTCGATGGACAGTTCCTCCTTGAACTTCCGATCCGAAACCTGATTTTTGATTTTCGGGACGGTAAACAGCCCTGTTCTTGTATTCTTATGCACCTTTTCCAATAACGGATCCTTCTGCATAGCGATCCCTTCCTTTTTGATTTTTGCTCATTACTCAATATGCACCGCAAAAGCAGAATTTATACAGAAAAATGCGTCAAAAAGGCTTGACAAAGCAAGGCTTTTGTGCTATACTTCTTGATGCTGTTTAAGCGATCCCCCGTGTGATCTGGGTGTGGCGCAGTTGGTAGCGCGCTACCTTGGGGTGGTAGAGGCCGCACGTTCAAGTCGTGTCACTCAGACCAGCATTTTATTCAAGATGCACAAAAAATCGAGCCAAATCGGAAGATTTAGGCTCGTTTTTTGTTTGTTTTGCCACTTTCTATTTGCCTCTACCATTCCGAAACGGTTTGGTGCATAGTTAGTGCATAGTCAGTGCAAGTAAATTGCAACTCGTTCTTCGATTTTTATCAAAAAATCCGAGCAATTTTGCATTCACTTGACCGTTGGCAAACTCAAATAACGAACCGAAATCCGCTAAAATATTGCAATGGTGTACTGCTTAACAAAATTCTATTTTTTAAGGAGGCTGTTATGGCTTACATCAAAGAACGCGGCAACAACAATTATTTCGTCAGAGTGTCCTACGGGATACTGGACAACGGACGTCCTTTTCAAAAATCACGTCTGTACCGTCCGTCCAAAATCAATCTCCCTGAATCCAAGGTGCGCAAGGAGCTTGACGCTTTTGTCAAGGCACTTGAGGAAGAGTGCCGAATCGAATTCGAATCAAAGCACCAACATAAAACAAATGCGGAATCAGCCGGGGGCGAGATCCAGCATGTACCCGTAAAGGAACAATCCGAAGCCGAAACTAAACTGGAGATGACTCCCGTCAGCACTTCAAGCACCCCGCTGTTCTCCGATTTCTGTGAGATTTATCTGACCGCAAAAAAGGGGAATATTTCGTCCACTACATATCTGCTCTATGAAACAGCGATTCAGCGTATTCTCATTCCCAAGCTCGGTCATCTGCATTTGGATGAGATCAAGCCGTTTCACATTCAAGAGCTGATCAATTTCCTAGCAACACCTTCAGGACGTGTAGATAAGAAGGGTGAGAAGCTCGCCC
>CAYPYA010000198.1:0-2651 GCA_964414775.1 uncultured Ruminococcus sp.
CATGATATGATCGGTCGTGATATTGTCTCCGACCTTCAGAGTACACGCACAGCAAATATCCTCCGGCAGCTTTTCGCTGATCGGGAAAGGCTTGATGTTCGGTCCGCGCTGAATCGAAAGCAGTTTCGCTTCTTCTTCCGAGGCGGGCGGGATGATCATATTATCATTGATCAAAAATTTCTCCGGTAGCGTGATCGAAGGACGTTCGCCCAATTCACGCGGGTCGGACAGCACGCCCTGCAAAGCGGAATACGCCGCCGTTTCAGGGCTGACGAGATAGACCTTTGCATCCTTCGTACCGCTGCGTCCTTCAAAGTTCCGGTTGAATGTACGCAGGGAAACGCCCGCGCTGTTCGGAGACTGCCCCATGCCGATGCATGGACCGCAGGCGCATTCCAGAATTCTCGCTCCCGCCGCGATCAGGTCGGACAACGCGCCGCAGGAGGCAAGCATATTATAAACCTGCTTGGAGCCGGGCGCGATGGAAAGGCTGACATGTTCGGCAACCGTTTTCCCTTTCAGGATCCAAGCGACCTTCAGCATATCCGAAAGCGAGGAGTTGGTGCAGGAGCCGATGCAGACCTGATCGATGCGGATCGGTCCGATCTCTCCGACCGTTTTCACACGATCCGGGCTGTGCGGACAAGCCGCAGCCGGCGCAAGCGCGGAAAGATCGACGGTGATCTCCTCGTCATAAACCGCGTCGGGATCGGCGGAAAGCGGGATCCAGTCCTGCTCTCTCCCCTGTGCGCGCAAAAAGTCACGCGTGACCTCATCGGACGGGAAAACGGAAGTCGATGCGCCCAGCTCCGCGCCCATATTGGTAATGGTCGCACGTTCGGGAACGGACAGGGTCTTCACGCCGTCCCCGGCGTATTCCACGATCTTGCCGACGCCGCCCTTGACGGTCAGACGGCGAAGCACCTCTAAAATGATATCTTTTGCGGACACCCACGGAGAAAGCTTTCCGATCAGGTTCACTCGCAAAATCTTCGGCATATTGATGTAATACGTACCGCCGCCCATTGCGACCGTAACGTCCATACCGCCCGCGCCGAACGCAAGCATTCCGATCCCGCCGCCGGTCGGCGTATGGCTGTCCGAGCCGATCAGCGTTTTGCCCGGAATACCGAACCGTTCCAGATGCACCTGATGGCAGATCCCGTTTCCGGGACGCGAAAAATACAGTCCGTATTTTTTGGCGATCGACTGGATGTACCGATGATCGTCCGCGTTTTCAAAACCGCTTTGCAGGGTATTATGATCGATATAAGCGACGGAAAGCTCCGTTTTGACGCGCGGGATCCCCATCGCCTCGAATTCCAGATATGCCATGGTGCCGGTCGCATCCTGCGTCAGCGTTTGATCGATACGCAGTCCGATCTCCTGTCCGACCGACATGGTTCCTTCTACCAAATGGGAACGAATGATTTTTTGTGCAAGTGTTTCTCCCACGATGCTGTCCTTTCCTTTCTCAAACGGTCGCTTGCTCTTTCCGTTTCTGCAACGGAACGTAAGGAATCTGATCCATATTCGCACGGTAAGCGGGACGGATGATCTTCCGGCAGGTTTCCAGCTCCTCCATGCGGTGTGCGCACCAGCCTGCCGTACGGGAAACGGCAAACAACGGAGTAAACATTTCCTGCGGGATCGACAGCATCCGATAGATCAAACCGGAATATAAGTCCACATTGGCGCAAATGGTATCGGCGTTTCGTTTTTCCGACATGACCTTCGGCGCGAGACGCTCCACGGCGTCCAACAGACGAAAATCGTCTCCGAAGCCCTTTTCAACCGCCATCTGTTCCGCGTTGGCTTTCAGGATCTTTGCACGCGGGTCGCTCTTGGTGTACACCGCGTGTCCCATACCGTAGATCAAGCCGCTTCTGTCCCCCGCTTCCTTATGAAGCAGTTTTTGCAGGAACGCGGAAATTTCCTCATCATCCCGAACATCTCGAATGTTTTCCTTCATGCAGTCGAGCATTTTGACAACGCTGATATTCGCGCCGCCGTGCCGCGGACCTTTCAAGGCACCGATCCCGGCGGCGATGGCGGAATAGGTATCCGTGCCGGACGAGCTCAGAAGTCTGACCGCAAACGTCGAGTTGTTGCCGCCGCCGTGTTCGGCGTGCAGGATCAGGCATTTATCCAGCAAAAGCGCCTCTTCCCGCGTATATTTCCGATCGATGCGCATCATGGAAAGAATGTTTTCCGCCGTGCTGACCCCTTGATACGGGGAATGGATAAAGTAACTCTCATTATCGTAAACACGGCGCTTTGCCTGATAGCCGGCGACCATGATGCTCGGCAGCTTCGCCAAGATCGAAAGAGATTGCCGCAGGACGTTCAGCATGGACGTATCGTCGGTGTTGTCGTCATAGCTGTACAAAGCAAGCACGCTCCGCGCCATCTTGTTCATCAGGTTCGGGCTTGCGGCTTTCATGATCATATCTTCGATAAAATCATGCGGCAGTTCCCGATATTCCTCCATGACGGCGTTGAACGACTCTACCTCGCCCTTCGTCGGCAGATGACCGAACAGCAACAGCCAGACCGTCTCTTCAAAACCGAAGCGGTCTTCTTCAAGACAGCCGTTGACGATATCCTCTACATTGATCCCGCGATAGCGCAGTTCGCCGTCGCAGGGTACG
>CAYPYA010000199.1:0-2519 GCA_964414775.1 uncultured Ruminococcus sp.
TTACTTCTTTTGTTTTCCGTTTTTCTGTTTTTCGTTTTTCTTTTGTTCTTTTTTGTTTTGGATGAACCGGCTCAGCTTGCCCTCGATTCCCTTCAGGCGGGAAAATGAGGTTTGCTTTTCCTCGGGGGTGATCGGAACAAAGCGTCCCGTCTCCGTATCATACGATTCCACGTCCTTGAAATCCAGTTCGCTTGTATTCATATGCTTTCGTTTCAACCGCTCCCGCACATTCTGACTGAGCACATAATCGATCACGCAGAACAGCGGAACGCCGATGATCATACCGAAGATGCTCATGCCCGTTCCCAACAAGCCGAACAGCGCCTTGAAAGACAACAGCGAGCAGATGATCCAAAACGCGCTGACACCCACCTTGTCTCCCAGGATCATCGGTCCGATCACGTTTCCGTCCACCTGCTGCAGGATGAGGAACATGATGATGAACACGATCCCCTTTTGCGGAGACGCCAACAAAATGATCGCGGAACAGGGAATGCCGCCGATGAACGGTCCCAAGAACGGAATGATGTTCGTACAGCCGATCACTACGCTGACCAGCACGGCATACGGGATACGTAAAATGCTCATGAGCAGGAAGCAAAGGACCCCGATGATCAGGGAATCCAGAAGCTTTCCCGACAGGAAGCTGCCGAAAATACGGTTTCCGTGGCGGCAGATATCCAAAATACGGTTCGCACGTGCAGGCTTGACGCAGGCATACAGCAATTTCTTGCTCCTGCGGGCAAACGTCTCTTTTTCCAGCAAGGTATAGATCGCCACGATGAACGCGATGAAGAAATCCATGACATAGATAACCATCTGCATTCCGGCGGACAAAATGGTTGCCGTCGCTGCCGCGGCATAGGTATTCAGGTCCTCGCTGATCCATTTTTGCACCGCGTCCACGCATTTATTGGCGACGACCGAAAACAGATCGTCGGAATTGGCATGAGACGCGACCCACTCCGTCACTTTATCCAGATTCTGCGAAATGATGGAGCTGAGGTTGGAAACGCTTTCGATAAACGACGGAATGATCAGCATCAGCAGCAAAAAGACGATCCCGATCCCGAATAGTGACGACAGAGCAACGCCCAAGCCGCGCGAACGGGACGCCGCTTTTTCGGGGGACAGCTTCCCTTTCTTTTGAAACGCTTGCAGAAAAGCGCGGCGAATGCGGTTATCCAGCGGGTTGAGCAGATAACCGAACAGCAAGCCGAGAAAAATCGCCCGCAACGAGCCGATCAGCCAGGAAATCGCACTGCTGACGTGGCTTGCCTGAAACAGCAGATACACCATCAATAGGCAAACCGCAAACACAAAAATCACCGTATACGCGATATGACGGTACTTACGGCCTTCCGCACCGCTCGGGAAGTGTCCGTTTTGATCGTTATTTTCGTCCTGACCGTTCATCATCTATCCCCATCCCTTTCCGAAACTGTTCTCATGATAATTGATAATTTGATTGTAGCACAAAGAAAGCGTTTTGTAAAGTAAAATTTTGTAAGAAACGGCATGAGCAACGAAAAAAACGGGAATCCTCTGAAAAAGGAGTGATTCCCGTATCATGCACATTCTTCCGAAAAGAGAATATTTTTGCGGCTGGTACTGCAAATGCCAATCCGCATCGCAGACCGTTGCGCTGATCCCCGCCTATCACAGAAGGAACGGAGCGCTTTCCGCATCCTTACAGGTGATCACGGAAGCGCAGTCGTTTACCATTCCGCTTCCGCCGCCGAAGCAACCGAAAGCAAAGCCGCCGCTTCTGTTCGGAACAAACTATATCGGAGAAAACGGTCTCTGCATACGCGTATCGGACCGTCAGCAATCGGTCAGCGGCGTTCTGCGCTTTTCCAAACCGCACCCGCTGTCCTACGACATCATGGGACCGTTTTGCGCGCTCCCGTTTATGGAATGTAGGCACAGCGTTCTGAGTATGTGCCACTATGTCAACGGCAGTCTAACGATCAACGGTCAGACGTATGCCTTTCGCAACGCACGCGGATATTTGGAGGGGGATCGCGGGTATTCCTTTCCGAAGCGGTACGCATGGTCGCAATGCTTTTTCGAAGGCGGGTCGCTGATGCTTTGCACGGCTGACATTCCGATCGGAAGATTCTGTTTCACCGGCGTTCTGTGCTGCATTCTCTTTCACGGGAAAGAGTATCGGCTCGCAACCTATTTGGGAGCCAAAGCGGTGAAGATCCGAAAGGGAGAACTGATCATCCGGCAGGACGATCTCATCCTGTCGGTCAAGCTGTTCCCGCGTAAGGGGTCGCTCCTGCAAGCCCCGCAAAACGGAGAGATGTCACGTACCATTCGGGAGACCCTGCTCGGACACGCCTACTACTGTCTGCGCAAAGGGAAGCAAACGTTGTTTGCCTTTGAGACCTCGCGCGCGTCGTTCGAATATGAATACCCGTTCTGAACGCCGTTATCCAAAATCAATATCAAACGTCATCTCAAACGTACGGTTCCACGGATAGCGGAAGTTGGATACGCGGATCGCGCCGCAT
>CAYPYA010000200.1:0-2503 GCA_964414775.1 uncultured Ruminococcus sp.
GAACCGCACGGTCACGCTCCCGTCCGTGTTTGGGATCAAGGTCGCGGGAAGCTCCGCCTGGTGGTAGCGTACCCGCACCTGTGCGCGGATCGGCTGCGTCGGCGGCGCGACGGATAGCCAATGGAACCGACGGACGGTCAGCTCCCGTACAAAAAGTTCTTCCTTCGTACAAAGCAGGACGCGGTTGTTTTGCGCGTCCTTTCCGCAGACGTAGTAGGGTTCGGGCAGGGACAGCCCCAACCCCTTGCGCTGTCCGACGGTGTAGCGGATCAGCCCCCGATGGGTCCCCAAAATGCGCCCGTCCTTGGTCACGAATTCGCCCGACGGGTAATCCTTTCCGGTCGTGCGCTCCAGAAAGTCGGCGTAGTCCCCGTTCGGGATGAAGCAGATGTCCTGACTTTCCGCTTTGGACGCGTTGGTCAGCCCCGCCTGCATTGCCAAGCGGCGTACCTCGTCCTTTTGCAGCTCGCCGAGCGGGAACAGGGTGTGGGCGAGCTGTTCCTGTGTCAGGGCGTACAGCACGTAGCTTTGCTCCTTTGCCTCGTCGAACGCTTTCTTGAGAACGTACCGCCCGTTTTCGTTTGCAAGCCGTGCGTAATGCCCGGTTGCAAGATAGTCCGCCCCGTGCGCGCGCGCCTCTTCCAGCAGAACGCCGAACTTTAAGAAGCGGTTGCAGTCCAGGCACGGGTTCGGGGTCAGTCCCTGCTCGTAGGACGCGATGAACGGGTCGATCACGTGTTCGCGGAAGGCTTCTCGCGCGTCGCAGACCTGAAACGGGATGTCCAGCTGTTTTGCCGCTTTTGCCGCGTCGGCAAGGGCTTGTTCCGTCTGCGGACCGTCCGTCAGCCGAAGCGTCACCCCCGTACAGGTATGCCCCCGACGCTTGAGCAGATAGGCGCAGACCGCGCTGTCCACTCCGCCGCTGATCGCGATCCACACGTTTGCCATGCTTCCAATTCCATCCTTTTTTCATATTTACGGACATTATAAAACAGGCAAACGGGTTTGTCAAGCCAAAATATGGGGAGCTTCAAGTTCCCCTTGACAGAAAACGAAAAATCCGATATACTGTAATACAGAAAAAATATGTTCCGAAAAGGGGGCAGAATCCGTATGACCGATCACCTTTTCATTGTCAACCCGAAGGCGGGCAAGGCGGACCGTACCGAGCGCATCACGCAGGCTTTGCGCACCGTCGGCGCGTTCGACCAAGGCGCGTCCGGCGACAACGTTACCGTTTATACCACCAAATCCCCCGGCGACGCGACGGACGCGGTCTGCGCACAGCTTCGCACGGCGCAGAAACCTACCCGTGTCTACGCTTGCGGCGGGGACGGGACGCTGAACGAGGTCGTGCAGGGCATCTATCTGTCGGGGAACAGGAACGCCTCGCTCGGCGTGATCCCGACGGGGTCGGGCAACGATTTTCTGCGGTCGTTTTCCGTTCCCGAAAGCCGCTTCCGCTCGCTCGGCGACATGATGCGCGGTGAGACCGTCCCCTGCGATCTGCTGGTCGTGACGGACGACGACGGCTTGGAGCGCGTTTGCATCAACATCGCAAGCACGGGCTTTGACGCGGCGGTCTGCCGCGGGCAGGAGACATTCAAGCGCGTGCCGCTGTTGTCCGGCTCCGCCGCCTACAAGCTGTCGCTGGTGCGGCAGTTCACGAAGCATCTGGGACATTCCTTCCGCGTCCTTGCCGACGGCAAGCCGATCGGGGCGCAATTGAAGGACGAGTATATGTTCGTGCTCGGCGCAAACGGGAACTGCTACGGCGGCGGCTTCCGCGCCTCGCCCGAAAGCAAGACCGACGACGGGGTGTTTGAACTGATCCTGATCGAACGCCTGCCCCGCGCGACACTTTGCAGGGTGCTCAACGATTACCGCAAGGGTACATACTTTGATAAGCTGGCAAAGCATATGGTCCGCAAACGCGTGACCTCGATGCAGATCCTGTCCGAGAAGCCGCTGGATATGAACCTCGACGGGGAAATGCTCTCGATGCGCAATCCCCGCATCGCCATCCTCCCCGCTTTCTTGCAGCTCATCCTGCCCGCGTGAGAGAACGTTCAAAAAACGTTTATAGGGGGAGAACTTTTGAAAAAGTTCTCCCCCTAACCGGAATTTCCTTGAAATTCCGGTTTCACCCCTGCTCAAAACTTTCCATTCCGACGGACACCTGTCCGTCGGTGAGAGAACAAAAAAGAAGGTCTTGCTGATTGCCGACCTTGCTTCTCCATTTTGCAAGTCTCCAAAAGAGGCTTTTTTCTATTTCTCCTAAATTGAAAGTTTTGGGGGAGAGGTATGGGGAGGGGACTTTTTCAAAAGTCCCCTCCCCATGTGTCTTACGTCAAAAGCCTTTCGCCCTTAATGGTTCTTATACTTGGGTTTTGCGGCGTAGGTGGTATGCAGCAGCTCGTGCGCCTTGTGCGAGTTCGGCTCGCCCAGGAAGTCGGCGTAGATCGCCTTGATCTCGGGGTTCTCGTGCGACTTACGCAGCTTC
>CAYPYA010000201.1:0-2374 GCA_964414775.1 uncultured Ruminococcus sp.
TTTCTGCTGTACGTCATCGAGGGCATCCGCCGCAAGCCGCTGCCAAAGGAATGGGAGTCAAGGATCATGACCGCCTGTATGGTGCTGCTGCTTGCCTTGATGCTCGTTATTTTCTTGAAAGATTTGATTCACTTGTTCTAACAGGGGGGAAAACCGTATGAAACGCAGAGCCTGCAAAACGGTCTGGGTGGGGAACGTCCCGATCGGCGGGGACGCGCCCGTCGCATTGCAATCCATGACGAATACGCCGACGGCAGACAGGGAAGCGACGCTGAAGCAGATCCTTGCGCTGGAGCAGGCGGGCTGCAAGCTGGTGCGCTGTACGGTCAATACGCCCGAAGCGGCAAAGGCGATCGGCTATCTGTGTGAGCATGCCCACGTCCCGCTGGTCGCGGACATCCATTTTGACTACCGTCTGGCATTGGAAGCCGCCGAAGCGGGCATTTCCAAAATACGGATCAATCCGGGCAATATCGGTTCTCCCGAACGCATCCGCGCGGTCGCAAAGACCTGCCTTGCCAAAAACATTCCCATTCGGATCGGCATCAACGGCGGCTCGCTGGAAAAGCCGTTGCTTGCCAGGTACGGCGGGGTCACGCCCGAAGCGCTGTGCGAAAGCGCATTGAACGCGGCAAGGGAGCTGGAACGCTTCGATTTCGATCGGATCGTGCTGTCCGTCAAATGCTCCAACGTCCCGTGCATGATTCAAGCGAACCGCCTGCTTGCGCAGCGATGTGACTATCCGCTGCATCTCGGCGTGACCGAAACGGGAACGGTGCTGTCGGGAAGCGTCAAGTCCGCCGTCGGCATCGGCTCTCTGCTGTGCGACGGCATCGGGGACACGGTGCGGGTCTCCCTGACCGCCGACCCGACATTGGAGCTGCGCACGGCGAAAGAAATTTTACGTGCCTGCGGCAGAGCGGGGGGCATCGACCTTGTTTCCTGCCCGACCTGCGGCAGGACCGAGATCGACCTGATCTCGCTTGCCGAACGCATGCAGCAAAGGATCGACCGGTACGACGTTCCCGAAGGGGTCAAGCTGACCGTCGCTCTGATGGGCTGCGTTGTCAACGGACCGGGGGAAGCGCGAGAAGCCGACGTCGGCGTTGCGGGCGGAAAGGGCGAGGCGGTGCTGTTTCTCAAGGGAAAACCCGTCGGAAAATGTAAGGAAGAGGAGATCGTCCCGACGCTTTGGCGGGAGATAGAAAGGTTGGTTTCCGAACGTGCCGGAACTGTTGGAACAATTTCAAACGAAATTCAAACGCCTGACGCTGGATGAAGAGAACCGCGCGCTGGTCTGCCGCATGCTGTCCTTTTCCGTCAAGGTGAATAAGGAAGAACGCAAGCTGGAGCTGCAATGCGCGTTTGCCAAGCCGGAAAAGCCGAAAACGCTTTTTGCTCTGGAAAACGCTTTGCGGGAAGCGTACGGTCTGGCGGAAGCGCGTTTGTTTCCGTCCTATCCGAGTAAGAGCTTTTCGACCGCCTGCGTGCCGGGCCTTATCGAGTTTCTCAAGCGCATTCCCGACGAGGGGGTCAGCTACGGCTTTTTTGAGGACAGCCTGCCCAATTACCGCGCCGAGCAGGGCGTCGTGGAGATCGTTCTGCGCCCCGGCGTGTCCGCGGAGCTGGTGAAGGAAAGCGGCTCGGAAGCGTTCCTGACCGAGTGCGTCCGCGCACAGTACGGGCTTGACGTGCGCGTTTGCGTCGTCGGAGAAGCGATCGACCCGTCGTCGTATGAGCCGTCGGGCGTGCGTGAGATGCGTGAAGCGATGCGCGAGGAGCTGAAAAAGGAGATGTCCGGCGGGCGCGAGGACAAGGGGATGGCGCTGGAGACCTTCGGTCCCGACGAGGTGGAGACCGAACAGACGCAGGACGGCAGGACCATCCTGCGCGTCGGCAGTCTGCAATTGGATATCACCGAGCCGCAGGTCTGCTACGGCAATTTCAAGAACCGCAACCCGCTCATCCCGATCAAGCAGATCGCCGAGGGCTACGTGTATTTTGCAGGGCGGCTGTTCGAATGGGAGGAAAAGGAGAACTACGACAAGCCGAAGAACACCTTCCGCATGTTCGTGTCCGACGGGGAAGCCTCCGTGATGCTGCGCTTCCAGGCGGAGAAGGGAACGCCGTTCCCAAAGGCGCCCGCCTACGTTCTGGTCGAGGGGCGCGCGCAGTTTTCGGATTTTGACGGGGAGATCGTCGTCCGCGCTTCCGCCATGGCGACGGTCAAGGGGCTGTTCCGTATGGATACAAACCCGACCCCCCGCGTCGAGCTGCATTGCCATACCAACATGTCCGCGATGGACGCGATGACAGACCCGGCGGAGCTGATGAAGCGCGCACAGGCGTGGGGCTGTCCCGCGCTTGCCATCAC
>CAYPYA010000202.1:0-3579 GCA_964414775.1 uncultured Ruminococcus sp.
GTCGGGATGGATACGGACGCTCCGTGACGCGTGACCGCGATCGCGGCGGCGTGTGAAGCAAGCGACATCGCCAAACTTGGCGTCTGCCCCTGCGCACGGGCGGCGAGAAAATAGCCGGTAAAGGTATCCCCCGCGCAGGTGGTGTCCACCGCGTCCACCCGCCGGGCAGGCTGAAAGAAGCGTTCGTTCTCATCCGCGTAGTACGCGCCGTCCCCGCCCAGCGTCAGGACGACCGAGGCGTTCGGGTAACGCGCACGTATGGCGGAAAGCATTTCTTCGGGGTGTTTTTTGCCGGACAGCGCTTCCCCCTCCGTCTCGTTGAGCAGAAAGCAGGAGACTTTTTCCAGCGGCAATTCGGGGACGGATCCGTCCATCGGGGAGGGGTTGAACGCAATGCGCATCCCAAATTCGCTTCCGATCTGTAACAGTTCCCGTATCCCGCTCGTCTCGTTCTGCAAAAGCAGCCAGTCTCCCGCGGAGAAGCGGGAAAGTGTTCGCCGTATATACGGCTCCCGCACACAGCCGTTTGCGCCGCGCAGCAGCAGGATCGCGTTCTGCCCGCCGTCGTCCACCTGAATGACCGCGCGTCCCGTCGGCTGCTCGCTCACGCAAAGCAGCGAAACGTCCACGCCCGCCTTTTGCAGCGCGTCCGTCAGCATCCCGCCGTCCGTACCGACACAGCCCGCCATGCAAACGTCCGCACCCGCGCGGGCGAGCGCGATCGCCTGATTCAGTCCCTTACCGCCGCAAAAAAGCTTCCGCCCGTCGGAGGCAAGCGTCTCCCCCGGACGGACAAAGTGCTTCACGCGGTACACCTCGTCGATATTCAGCGAGCCAAATGTCAGAACGCGCATGGAAGGTCACCCTTTTTCGGAACGCACGCCGGAAAAATCGGACATACGAACCCATTCTTTCGGAAATATTATACTCCGCCCGCCGTCCCTTGTCAAGGTGGCGGCAAAAAAAGTTCACAAAAGCGCGGTCGTTTTTTGGTGCTTCCCGCTTGACGGGGTCAAGGTTGTGTGCTATAATACTATTTTGAAAGATTATAGAATGGCAAAGAGCAAAAATTCGGAAGAACCCGGCTTCAAGCGGGAGGATTTCGCGCCGAAAGCCGTTCACGGGAAGGGGCGGTGCAGGGCATGGTGATCTTAGGGATCGACCCGGGGGTCGCGACCATCGGCTACGGGGTCGTGGAGCATCACGGCGGGAGCTTCCGCTGTCTGGAATACGGCTGTATCACGACGGCGGCGCACCAGCTTCTGGAGCACCGTCTGAGTGAGATCTACAACGGGATGAAGGAGCTGATCGAAAGGCATCACCCGGACTGCATGTCGGTCGAGGAGCTGTTTTTCAACAACAACCAGAAGACCGCCGTGGACGTCGCGCAGGCACGCGGAGTCATCCTTCTTGCCGCCGATCAGTGCGCTCTGCCCATTTACGAGTACACACCCTTACAGGTCAAAAGCGCGATCGTCGGGTACGGTCGGGCGGAGAAGCAGCAGGTGATGTACATGGTGCGGCAGTACCTGCATCTGAAGGAAACGCCCCGTCCGGACGACGCGGCGGACGCGATCGCCATTGCGATCTGCCACGGCAACAGCGCGATGCACCGATTTTGAAAGCCACTTGTAAAACTGCGTTTTACATCGGCTGCCGATTCTGAGAAAGGATTTTCCCTTTATGTACTACTATTTACGCGGCGTTCTCGCCGTTCTGACAAGCGACACGGCGGTCATCGACTGCGGCGGCGTGGGCTACTGCCTGACCGTTCCCGCTTCGACCGTCTCCGCGCTCGCGCCACAGCGCGGCAAGGAGGTACTGGTCTACACGCACCTGTCCGTGCGTGAGGACGCGATGGAGCTGTACGGGTTTGCGACCGAGCAGGAAAGAGAGCTGTTCCGCAAGCTGCTGACCGTGTCCGGCGTCGGTCCGAAGGCGGCGGGAGCGATCCTTGGGACGCTGACGGTCGAGGAGTTCTTCCGCGCCTGCGCCGAGGGGGATCACAGGGCGATTTCCCGCGCACCCGGCGTGGGCGGCAAGATCGCGCAGCGGGTGATCTTGGAATTGAAAGACAAGCTGGAAAGCGATTTCTCCGCGCCGGGCAATGACACGCCGGCGCGTGAAGGCGGGGAAAGCGGGGGCGCGAAATTGGCGCAGATGACGGACACCCTGACGCTGTACGGCTTCTCCCGCGAACAGATCCGCGCCGCGGCGAAGGGGTTGGATCTCAGCCTTCCGCTCGAGGAGCTGATCGCCGAGACCCTGCGCATATTGGCAAAAAATTCATAGGAATATGAAAGACAAGTTTTCCGATTCGGAGAAAGGAGCGGTCATAAGCAGTCATGCCGATCAACACCAAGGTGCCGGAATACGGCGGGGACGATTTCGACTTTGAAAGCCGCTACACCTGTGCGGAATACACCCAAGAGGACAGCGAGACCGAGCTGTCCCTGCGCCCGAAGACGTTGGAAGAGTACGTCGGGCAGGAAAAACTCAAAGCCAATCTGAAAATTTATATCGAAGCCGCGCTCGCGCGGCAGGAAGCGTTGGATCACGTTCTGCTGTTCGGCCCTCCGGGGCTTGGCAAGACCACGCTGTCCTGCATCATCGCGTCGGAGCTGGGGGTCAACCTGAAGATCACGTCGGGGCCCGCGATCGCCAAGGCGGGCGACCTTGCGGCGCTGCTGACGACGCTGGAGCAGAACGACATCCTGTTCATCGACGAGATCCACCGTCTGCCCAAGCAGGTCGAGGAGGTCCTGTACCCCGCGATGGAGGACTACTGCTTAGACCTGATGATGGGCAAGGGGCCGTCCGCACGGTCCATCCGCATTCCGCTCAAGCCGTTCACCCTGATCGGGGCGACCACGCGCGCAGGACAGCTTTCCGCGCCGCTGCGCGACCGGTTCGGGATGTCCTTCCGTTTGGAGCTGTACCCGCCGGAGGAGCTTTCGCGCATCGTGACGCGTTCGGCGGGCATCCTTTCCACCCCGATCATGCCGGAGGGCGCGTTGGAGATCGCCAAGCGTTCGCGCGGCACGCCGCGTATCGCCAACCGTTTTCTCAAGCGCGTGCGGGACTTCGCGGCGGTCAAGGGGGACGGGACGGTGACAAAGGAGATCGCGGACGTCGCCTTACGCGCCATGGAAGTGGACGAACTGGGACTGGACGCGGTGGACAGGAAGATGCTGGACGCGATCATCCGCCATTTCGGGGGCGGGCCGGTGGGCTTGGAGACCTTGGCGGCGGTGACAGGGGAAGCGGCGGTGACGATCGAGGACGTGTACGAGCCGTACCTGATGCAGCTGGGGTTTCTCAACCGCACGCCGCGCGGCAGGACCGCGACCGCCGGCGCGTATCGGCACATCGGCGTTCCCTACCCCGAACAGGCGCAAAGCAATGTGCAAATGCAATTTCAGGATGAAGAGACCGAGTAAACATCCTTCGGATTCGTATATACGAGAAAGGAACGCGTGATGTGGGTCGCAGACCGTTGGAAAGACTATACCCTGCTGGACGCCAAGGGCGGTGAACGCTTAGAGCGTTGGGGAGAATATCTGTTGATACGCCCCGACC
>CAYPYA010000203.1:0-2045 GCA_964414775.1 uncultured Ruminococcus sp.
ATCTGACCGCGCCGCACGTTCTCGCCGTTGACCGTGGAATCGTGCGCGGCAAAGGTCATATCCAGCGTTTTGACGTTTTCCATCGCGTCCTTCATGCATTGTTCGTTTTCCTCGGGCGTTCTGTCCGGGTCGAACTGCATCATGGCGGCAAGTCCCTGCGGAACGCTGACCGACGGAATGACGATCACCTTGCGGTCGTTCACAAATTTGCACACCTGCCCTGCGACCAGGCAGATGTTGGCGTTGTTCGGGAACAGGAACACCGTTTCCGCGGGCGTCTGCAAAACCGCTTCGACCAGCTGATCGGTGGACGGGTTCATCGTCTGCCCGCCGCTCACGAAGCTTTCCACCCCCAAGTCCTCAAAGACGGTCCGCATCCCGTCGCCCATCGTGACGGAAACGAATCCGTAGGGGCGTTCGGGTGCCGCGGCGTTCGGGTGTTCGTCCTTGTCGGCTTGGTTGACCAATTCGGTGTGCTGATTTCTCATGTTTTCCACCTTGACGGTGTAAAGCGTCCCGTATTTCAACGCCTCGGAAAGAACACGGCCCGGATCCTTGGTGTGCACATGGATCTTGATGATCTCCGTGTCCTCGGCAAAGACCACGGAGTCTCCCATGGTCAGGACGAACCGACGGAATTTCTCCGCGCTGCCCTCTTTTTTGAACGCCTTCGCCTTGGTGATGATGCATTCGGTGCAGTAGGGGTTGACGATGTTTTCGGTGCTGAAGGAGGTGAAATCCGCCTGCTTTTCGGTCTGCTTGGACGAAGCGCATTCCACCGGCTTTCCCCGCAGGGCAAGGCGCATTCCGTCTATCATTTCCAAAAAGCCGCGCCCGCCGGAATCGACAACGCCCGCCTGCTTCAGAACGGGAAGCATCTCCGGCGTTTTCTCCAGCGTGTCCGCCGCCGTTTCGTACATCCGATCCAATAATGCCAGCGGATCGCATCCGTCGGCATTGACCTCCGAGCAGCTGCGCATGACCGTCAGAATGGTGCCCTCACGCGGGTATTGCACCGCCTTGTAGGCCTCCTGAACGCCGTATGCAAACGCGCGCAGAATGATCGCCGCGTCCGCCTGCTCCACGCCCTTGAAGCCCTTTGCCAACCCGCGGAAGAACAAAGACAGAATGACGCCGGAATTGCCCCGCGCCGCCCGTAAAAACAGCCCTGCCGTTTTCTCGGCGCAAGCGGAAAGAGAGCCGCTGAAGCCGCCAAATTCCGAAGCGGGCTTCATCGTCATGCTCATGTTGCTTCCGGTGTCTCCGTCGGGAACGGGGTAAACGTTCAGTCGGTTGATGAGCTCCTTCTGATTGTATAATGCGTTCGCCGCGGAACGGATCATGTTCGCGTATTCTGTACCGCCGATGAAAGCGGGAGCGTTCGTTGTTTCCATCATGGTCGCTACCGAGATCCTTTCTTGTCTTTGCAATCGGAACTTTGCAAGAAACGGTGTGCAGAGCGCTTTTACAGTCGATTTTTCGCCTGTAAGCCTCACCACACTCTCCCCATCATACCAAAAAAAACCGAAAATGTCAATGCTTTGGCAAAAGAAAGTTCGCGGGGGGCATATCTTCAGATCTTTACGGAAAAGGAAACGCCGCATTTCGGACATTTGACCGTGTGCGTTCCCTTGGAACGCGGCAGTCGGAGACAGCTCCTGCAATGCGGACAGCGACGGTATGCGTGCGATCGGTCGGTCAGCTTCTTTTTGGTAAAGGAAAGCGACGATTTCATGCTTCTGAAAAATCTGCAAAACGCCGCGTTCTCTTTTTGCCGCTTTGCGGTTTGGCGGGAAAAGAAGCGGAACATGGCGTATCCGAACAGCAAAAGGTACAGGACCGACAACAGCTTCCATCCCGTGAAGATCTGCACCAGCGCGACCGCAAGGGAGCTCCAGATGCAGACCTTGTATATCGTATCCGGTCCGTTGCGTCCGTAGAACAGTCTTGCCAGACGGTTTGCGTTTTTGATCTTTTGCCTTTGCATGGTTTCCCTGAATCCCATGACCACCAACTCCTTTCTGACTCTCCTTTAAGGATAGCGT